>PVWD01000225.1 GCA_003003615.1 filamentous cyanobacterium CCP2
CACCCTTCAGGCAGTGATTATCACCATCGGCAAAACCATTCTTTCCCTGCTAGCAGGGTTAGCCTTTGTCTATTTCCGGTTTCCGGGGAAGTGGTTGGTGTTTGGGTTTGTCCTGCTGACCTTGATGATGCCGACTGAATTATTAACGATTTCCCTGTTTCGGTTGGTGGCGGGTGGGTTTCGCTGGGGGGATAGTCTCTATGCCCTCACTGTCCCTTTCCTTGCCAGTGCCACCGGAGCCTTCCTGTTCCGCCAGCATTTTGCCAACCTGCCCGCCGAACTTTCCGAAGCCGCCCAGCTTGACGGAGCCGGCCCCCTCACCTTCCTCTGGCGCATTCTCTTACCCCTGAGCTGGAATGCGATCGGAGCTTTGGCGGTGATTCAGTTTGTCTATGTCTGGAATATGTACCTCTGGCCCGTGCTAATTATCCGCAGTGAGCGGTTGCAGGTGGTGCAGGTCGGACTCGGCAGCCTTCAAAATGCCGGAGATACGGGAATTGCCTACGGGCCGCTGATGATGGGGGCTGTGCTTGCCAGCATTCCGCCGTTATTGGTGTTTATCTTGCTGCAAAAGCAGTTCATGAGTGGCTTTCAAATTACGCGAGACAAGTAAGCAGCTTTACAATCGAATAGAATCGAATAGACTTTAGACATTCGGGATGGCTATGGGCAACACATTTGGACATCTGTTTCGCATCACTACTTTCGGTGAGTCGCACGGGGGCGGCGTGGGTGTAATTGTGGATGGATGCCCACCCCGATTGGAAATTTCTGCCGAAGAAATTCAGTTTGAACTCGATCGCCGTCGTCCAGGGCAAAGCAAAATTACCACGCCGCGCAAAGAAGCCGATCAGTGTGAAATTCTTTCGGGCGTGTTTGAAGGCAAAACCCTGGGAACGCCGATCGCCATCCTGGTTCGCAACAAAGACGCTCGCTCTCAAGACTATGACGAGATGGCGCAAAAGTATCGCCCATCCCACGCCGATGCCACCTACGATGCAAAATACGGCATTCGCAACTGGCAGGGGGGCGGACGGTCTTCAGCCAGAGAAACGATCGGGCGGGTGGCAGCCGGAGCCATTGCCAAAAAAATTCTGAAGCAGGTGGCTGGGGTAGAAATTATTGGCTACGTCAAGCGCATCAAAGATTTAGAAGGAGTGGTTGACCCGGAAACCGTTACTTTGGAGCAGGTGGAAAGCAACATTGTGCGCTGTCCTGATGGTGATTGCGCTGATCGGATGATTGAACTAATTGAGCAAATCGGGCGATCGGGCGATTCGGTGGGCGGTGTAGTGGAATGCGTTGCCCGCCATGTGCCGAAAGGGTTAGGAATGCCCGTTTTCGACAAGTTAGAGGCAGATTTAGCCAAAGGCGTGATGTCCCTTCCTGCTAGCAAAGGCTTTGAAATTGGCTCTGGCTTTGCCGGAACCGTGCTGACTGGCAGCGAACACAACGACGAATTTTACACCGACGAACACGGCAATATCCGCACTGTCACCAATCGATCGGGCGGCATCCAGGGTGGCATTTCCAACGGTGAATCCATCATCCTCCGGGCGGCATTCAAACCAACTGCGACGATTCGCAAAGAGCAGCGCACGGTCAACACAGCCGGGGAAGAAACCGTATTGGCGGCAAAAGGTCGCCATGATCCTTGCGTCTTGCCCAGGGCAGTGCCAATGGTGGAGGCAATGATGGCATTGGTATTATGCGATCATCTACTGCGGCAACACGGGCAGTGTGATGTTCTACGTTGAACAACCCATCTGGGAAGGGAAAGCATTTGCGGCAAAACGTCATCCCTTTGCCAAACCACAGAATCGATCGGAAGTTAAGAATTTAATCCAGTCATAACGCCTCTCCTTTGACTGGGCGGGCAAGATGCCTACCCCACAAGACCATTACCCGATTTTTTCTTAACTCACATCAATAGACTTGCTCTCCCCACATCTTCCGACTCAATGCACATCCTAGATGCAGCAGTATATTCCTACACAAAAGGTGGGCAGTGCCCACCCTACTCAAAAACTTATCCGTTTATTAAACTCAGCCGCTTCAACCCGTTTGTTCGATCCCTATCCGTTGCCATAACAACTAACGCCATTGGGAATAAACATCCCCATCATAGGGTTGAATCCCAATATTAGGATACTGATCATCACTGGGGCTAAATAGCCGAGTTGCTGCCTCAACGATATACTGAACTGTATTCTGAATGGCTAGAGAAATATTCATCATCCTAACCTCTTAATCTTTTTTGTAGGGTTGAAGAGTGTTAATTCTGAATCAGAAAGAGTAGATTTCTTCACACCTCAATCATAGAATTTTCGCTCAAGAAAATGAGGGGTTAGCCACTATTCTTTACACGATGTTTTTATCGTTAACCCTAGATGAACTAAGTTAACGATCGCATTAAATCAGCTAACTGTTCTGCACTATCTGCGATCGCCAACTTGCCCATTGCTTCTGCCATTTGCTGGCGGATATCTGGAGATTGCAACAGATACAAGACTTTACTTTGTAATAAATCAACGGTTAGTTCTGCTTGCTGAAACAGGAGAGCCGCTCCAACCTGGGCAAAGACATTGGCGTTGTAGGTTTGGTGATCTTCTGCCGCATAGGGATAGGGAATTAAAATGGCTGGGGTTTGGGTAACCGCTAGTTCGGTCAGCGTTCCGGCTCCGGCTCGGCTAATCACCAAATCAGCCCGCTGCAAAATGCTTGCCATCTCTCCATAAAAGGGGAGGGAAATGTACTGCGGATGATTCAGAGAGGCAGCATCCGGGTCATTATTACCCGTCAAATGAACCATCCAGGCTCCTGCCTCAAGCCAGACAGGCGCACATTGGCGAACCAGTTGATTCATTGCAACGGCCCCCTGACTGCCTCCAACAACGACGATCAGCGGCACATCAGCAGGAATCGGCAACTCAAGGGGCTGGCTTGCCTCTAACGCCGATCGAAATTGAGAACGAACGGGTGTGCCAACATGAACAGTCTTGGCGAGGGGAAGGTATTGCGCCGATGTCTCAAACCCGATCGCCACGGCACTGCATAATGGACTGAGCCAGCGTGTCACCTTACCGGGTAATGCATTCGACTCATGCAGTACGACAGGTAATCCTAAAGAACGAGCCGCCACGATCGCCGGAGCTGCAATATAGCCACCTGTGGTCAGCACTGCTTGAAACCGCCCTTGCTGCAACAACTGCCGGACTTGCCAAATTGACCCTGTTAACCGACCGAAGATTTTCAGGCTACCCAATCCAAACCGTTGTTGAAAGCCCTCTACCGAAATCGTATGAAGCGGATAGCGATCGGGCACAAGCTGCGTTTCCAGACGATCGGGCACGCCGAGCCACTCAATGCGATAATCCGGTAGCTGTTCAGCCGTTGCCAAAGCCGGGAACAAGTGTCCTCCGGTGCCGCTGGCAGCAATCAACAGCTTGGGGGAAGAGGCTCGATCGTCGGTTGTAACCACAGTAGTAACCACAGGGGCGTTCTCCGTCGCGAATCGCTTTTTGATTTTATAGAGTTTCGCGTTTAGATTTTGCCCTGTTTTGGCAAAAGTGGATCATTTTTTTCACAAAAATGCCTGGGGAGGGGATAGCTTTCTGCAAAAAACCTGGGAGCCAATGGGCAATGCCAACCGTTCAACCTCTGCGAGTTTGTAAGGTTTCAGATGGCTTAGAAGCAGGGAGCATCCCAATGATGCAAATGGAGCGATTTCCGTAGCGCAGGCATCTTGGCCAGGGAAATATTTGTCATGGAAATGCAAAAGTGGAATACACCCTGGAAGCATCATCCCCATCAATCAGCCTAATTTGCTTTAACTTTAACAGCAGTTTCGCTCTCACAACTTCGCTCTCACAACTTTAATCTTTAATTGTATTGAGCTTACCTTTACTCATTGAAGTTTTTCTGCATGTCAGGAAGCTATTCTTGCCAATAGGTATTCTTACCAATTCAGATTGCCAAACAGATTCCCCAACAGGCATAGTTGCCGAACAGCGATCGTCTATCAGAATCTTGATTTGCATTCACTGGCATGATTATATAAACTTAATATAGCTACCTTGTGTTCTATAGATTAGACCTTTTCTTACTTTTCCAACTTAATTTTTCAAAGTGATGGAATTTCATCTGCATCCGGTAGGTATTTTCTTTGGAAAAGTAGTGAAAAAGGTAACATTTACGCTCTGTATGCAGAAATTTGCACTAGAGGGTGGATGAGTTTATAAAGTATTTCTGATCTTGTATCCGTGTGTCGTTCGTTTCAGAGTGTGTCGTTCATCGCGGATTCCTTGATCCAACTGGCTTAATCGCTTGAATTTGCTGAAGACGATCGCTGGGGATTACCAGCTTAGATTCTGCACATATCCGATCAACAGCACTGAGTTAAAGCGATAGAGGCAGATCTGCTGCATTCTAATAACAATGGCAATTTGACCTGTGCCTTTTGTTTTTACGTTTTCAGAAATGCTCACGGAAGTATCTCTATGTTCCCTTCTACCAGATAAGAAAAGTATTCAAAAGTTAGCCGTTTCAATAATAGCTATGCGGCGAAGAGAGTGCGTCATTTCAAAGTGGAAATGCGCTATCTTTGCATTGCAAAATTATTATTAAGACTGAAGAAATGGTAAAAAACAAGTTAGGAATTTCAACAAAAAAGATTGCTTTTCTACTTCACAACTAGCGAATAAAACAGTATCATGCGATTGGGCAAAGGTTCATAAACGCCCAGATGTTTTAGTTAGGAATCCTGGTCATGTACAACAAAACAAACGGACAAATCATTCCGCAAAATATCAGTGAACTAAGCTTCGACAGCTTTGATCGCGACCCTTCTCGTGACATCGTGTGTGTGGCTCCTGTCCGCACCATCATCCGTCGGGAAGAGGAAGTATTACTCGTTCGCCGCGTCCGCAAAGTTGAAGATATCGATGCGGGCCCAGCTTGCCCCATTTCTCAGCAGTCCTAATTCCATAAAAAACTGAGTCCTAGATTGCCAATGTGCGTCCAGGACTCAGACACAGTATTCTCGTTCTTGTGTCCTAGTTTACTAGAATTTGCGCATTTGTCGCACTTATTCAGGCAGTCTTTATGTACAGTCAGCCCGATGGGAACCTCCCAACTGATCCAAGCCAATTGAGCTTCGACAGCTTCGATCGCGACCCTTCTCGTGACATCGTGTGTGTGGCTCCCGTCCGCACCATCATCCGTCGGGAGGAGGAAGTCCAACTTGTTCGTCGCATCCGTAAGGTAGAAGACGTTGATGCTGGCCCCGCTTGTCCTGTGTCGCAGCAGGTCGTCGTTCCAGTGGGTCAGCCAGAAAAAAAAATGACCGCAGAGATGGCGTACCAAGCGTAGAACCTTCCATTCTTCGATCGGAAACCAGTTCGGCAGTCGTGTCCCCCCCTGTTGTAGAAGAATCATCCTACCTGGAGGCTTCATCATTATCGTTGAAGCCTTTGGGTCAGGTCTGCGATGAATGTTATGTAACGATGGTGCGGCTAAATGGCAGGGTGAATCGTTTCGTGCTTGATGAGGTAGCAACGCAGCAGTTGCAACGTGAAGCGGCAAAGATCGTTTTGGAAATTGGAACTTACCTCATCCGCATTAAAGAGATTAAGTTTGAACCTGGAGTTGAGCAGGAACCGCTAGTGCTGTTGTGGATTTCTGGTGGAAGGTTGATCAACCGGAAAACGGGGGTTGAGACCAGTTCAACTTGGTCATTGTTGACGGGATACGATGATGTGTTGGTGCTGGAGGTGAAGGAAGCTACCTTGCTTTGTGCCTTCTTTTTCAAAGCGGACTCAGCAAGTACCGGAGAGATAGTGCTTTCAGCCGTTCAGGTGCCGGGATCTGCTTAAGGGTTTGTCTCAGAAGCCTCAGATCTTGTAATTGTTCTGGCAGAAGGAGCGTTAACTGCATGGAGAATCATCCAAATTCGCCATCCCACGAATCCGTAATGCTGTCACTGCGTAACCGGGTTGAAACTTATCTGCGAGAAACCTATTCCTGGCATTTTACTTCAGACGAAATCGATCGCGATTTTCGTGCCGCTTTAAGTATTCCAAATAAGCAAGCCCACGATGCAGCAGAAGCGATTGAAGCAGAAGCGATCGAATATTTGTCGAACGCCGATCGTGTCTATTTTGTCGAGATGCTGGCTTCTCGTGGAGTGTTCACCCAAAGCGAAATCCAAACGATCGCAGAGCAGTTAGAATCAATTCGCTTGGAAGTACTATCGGCGATCGAAACCCGTCGGCAGCAAGCTGCAACCTCTACTTTAAGACAGCGCGTCGAACGTTATTTAATCCAAACGCTGATAGAGGATCTCATTTCAGGTACGCTCCCTGCATTTCAAGCTCTGCTAGACGATCGAGAAGCGACCTTTGAGTCCCTCAACCAGCAGCTTTCCCCTTACAGCCGCGAAGAACTTCGGCAAATTTTGGTGCAGCGATTAACCCATCGGCAAGACATTACCTACAAGCAGATGGGACAAATTTTAGATGCTCTGGAAATCACCTGTGATCGGCTTTTAGCAGAGGCAAGGGGGAGGCAGGTAGAAAATTTGGATGCTCAGCCAGAAACCGCATTAGCAACGAGTCAGCAAGCCATGGTTGACCCAGCCCCAAGCCTGGATGAGCCAGACCCTCAACGACCAGAAGTGCCCCCTAATGCCCAAGGTGTTGCTCCTCAACGGTCTGGAGCCTATACCTGGTCAACCTGGGGACAAGCCAACTGGAAGCCCGCAGAAAAGCAGGCTCAAACCACTGAAAGAACGTTGTCATGGTCAACCTGGGGTGAAATAACTCAGAAAGCTTCTGGTAAAGCAGTTCCTCAGCCATCCGCCCAAGCCCCTCGGCAAAACGCAACAATCCTAACCTGGTCAACCTGGAATCAGCTTCCGTCTCAACCTCCTGGTGGGGAAGAGGCTGAGGGTGGGGAAGAGGCTGAGTGCAATGATCCTCTGCAAGCGGAATCTGCTTTGGAAGATACTCCTACTCCAGATGAAGAGAACTAGTGGCGTTTGGGGACGGGACAAAGAGCCTGCCTAAAAGAGCCTGCCTAAAAAGAGGAGTTAGAGGAGTTAAACGACTTGAAATTTGCTAAGCTGCAAATCACGTAATGACAGACTCTGCTCATGTTTATGCACCACCCAAACTCGATCGATCGCGCTGCTGTTGGATCTTCTGTATCCTGGCTTCTCTGCAAATCAGCCGTTCGAGGCATTTGCCGATGGGTTCCGTCTTTTTTGCTGGGTATGATGATTAGCTGGGCTGGGGGGGTGTCTGCACAAACTTCCTTACCCGCTCCTGCACCAGACCAATCGCCGACAAATGGGGTGCCAGAAAATCATACGGCTCCCCCTGAAATTGTCGAAACCTTAGCTCAGATTGATGCTGCTGCTAGCCAAGCGGATTTGGCAACCGTTATGGGTTTCTACAGCCCAAATTTCAGGACGCTGGATGGGCTGAACTATGCCCAACTGGAGCAAACCCTAACCGAACTCTGGGCAAGATATCCAGCCCTCACCTACCAAACCCAGCTTAATTCTTGGGAAGCAGATGGCATGGCGATCGTGGTTGAAACCACTACCACCATTAGCGGCACGCAATCAGATGGCGATCGTCCCCAAACCTTAAATTCCACCATCACATCACGACAACGATTTGAAAATTCGCTGATTGTTGAGCAAGAAATCTTGTCCGAACAAACGCAACTGGCAATCGGCAACAGTCCTCCGGTGGTTGAAGTGCTTCTACCTGAGCAGGTAGCCATTGGTCAGACCTATGAGTTTGATGCGATCGTGCAGGAACCGCTTGGAAATCGGCTTTTGTTAGGAGCGGCGATCGATGAACGAGTGCAACCAGATGGCTATTTTTCTGAGGTGCCAATACCGTTAGAGGTCTTGTCCTCTGGTGGACTGTTCAAAATTGGCCGTGCCCCTGCCACAACCGACAGCCACTGGATTTCTGCCGTCCTGATCCGCGAAGATGGCATCACCACAGTAACGCAACGGTTACGGATTGTGCGTCCTGGTAATGCATCAGGAATGAGGTAGAGAGTAAGGTAGGGAGTGAGGAGTGAGGGGGTGAGGGGGTGAGGAGTGAGGAGTAGGAAGGAAGGAAGTCTCGCTTGCAGGCAAGATACCTGCGCTACGGAAAATCAGAAATTCCAGATTTCAAACAATCTATCGGGCTATTTCAAAACCGATTCAAAACCGATCGTTCCCGCTCACTTCTACTTCCGACTTCCCACTCCCGACTCCCGACTCCCCATTCCCTAACTTCTACTCCCTCTCCTGATACTGCGAACAGCCTTCACAGGGGCCAAATGGATTCACCGCACATCGGATGTAGCTCGATCGGGCGTTGAATTTGCATGAAAAATCACCAATCACATAGCCGACTCCCTCAACATACTGATGCTCTGGGGGAAGGTGGAAACTGGGCAATCTTCTGGCAGAAACAGATTCGATCGCCAGCCTCAAGCGTTCCTGCGCTCTTGCATCAGCCCGACGCATCATCCAGATGGAAAGAATTGAGGGAGTTAAGCCCAGGACAACGATGAAAAATGCAGTCATCACGGTGTTCTGGCGTAGAACTGTACGATCTCAAACAATAGATGCTGTCTAGTATTACGCACACACCAAGGGATTTGCAATGCTTTCTCCGGTTAGGCTAAAGGCTCGTACAGTGGTGATCCGCACTGGAACGACTTTTCCCTTCAGTTCAGTAATGGTTCCTGTAAAGAAGGTAAGCCGGTTGCCCCGTGTCCGCCCCATCACCTGAGATGGGTCTTTCGGATTTTGATCTTCCACCAACACTTCTTCAACCCGACCCAAATATCGCTGCGATCGTTCAGCGGCTCTGACTGCAACCAAATGATTCAATCGCTGAAGCCGATCGCTCTTTTCTTCTTCCGAAAGCTGATTGTCCCAAAGGGCGGCAGGAGTGCCGGGACGCGGGGAATAGGCGGCTGTATTGAGTTGGTCAAACCCAATATCATCCACAAGTTTCAGGGTGTTTTGAAACTGCGCCTCGGTTTCGCCAGGAAAGCCCACGATCGCATCGGCACTGATGGCAGCATCCGGCATATAACGGCGGATTGTATCAATAATCCGGCGATATTTTTCGTGAGTGTAGCCCCGCGACATTGCCTTCAAAACTTCGTTATCGCCTGACTGAAACGGAATATGAAAATGCTCACAGACCTTGGGCAGTTCCGCACAAGCCCGAATCAGCCGCTCCGTGAAATAGCGAGGATGACTTGTCGCAAAGCGAATCCGCTCAATTCCTGGCACGTCATGCACAAAGTACAGTAAATCCGTCAGAGTGTGCTGATGGCGACCTTCTGGAGTTACACCCGGTAAATCGCGCCCATAGGCATCAATATTTTGCCCCAGCAGCGTAATTTCCTTGAAGCCTTGCTGCCCCAATTCCACCATTTCTTCCCGAATCGCTTCTGGTGTCCGGGATTGCTCCACTCCACGCACATTCGGCACAACGCAATAGGTACAGCGTTCATTGCAGCCATAAATTACATTTACCCATGCCGTAACGGTACTGTCTCGACGGGGTTTGGTAATGTCTTCAAAGATGTGAACGGGTTCCGTTGCCACAACCTGATTGCCGTCAAACACCTGCTCCAGTAGATCGCGCAATCGATTGGCATGTTGTGGGCCCATCACCAAATCCAATTCTGGAACCCGTCGCAGGAGCATTTCTCCTTCCTGCTGAGCCACACAGCCCGCTACAATTAGCGTCAGGTCTGGCTTCTCATGCTTCCGCTTCACCTGCCGCCCCAGGTAAGAATAAACCTTTTGCTCAGCATTGTCCCGAATCGTGCAGGTATTGTAGAGAACCAAGTCGGCTTGCTCTGGGTCTTCTGCCCATTGAAAGCCCATGTCTTCTAGAATACCGGCCATGCGCTCCGAGTCTGCCTTATTCATTTGGCAGCCAAAGGTTGTGATGTGATACTGACGAGGCGAGTGAGTCATAAGGCGTACGCTGTTGGTGCGATCGAACCCCCAAAATCTAGAGGGAGACTAAAAGAGTGGTAGTCCAATCCCACCACTCTGGTTAAGCTTCATATTTCATTATATGCTTCCTGGATCTGGATACTGCGTGGAGCGTCCCTTAAAAAAGAAACCCCGGTAGAAAGTACCGGGGAACGTCCAATGGTGTGCTACTAAACTTTAGAATTCCCTATCTGCCAAACAGACTAACATCCCCTATCAAAACTATCCGAGAGCTTTGATGAGAGAAGACAAGCCGTTTTAAACATCAAGTTCCTGATTGACCAAGCCGCCGTTCCCACTCCTCGTCAATTTTGCCTGATTGCAAATATTCTTGTTCTGTTAAGTCCTGCTCTGTAGTGTACGCCAGGTCAGATTCATCCACGACGGTTTCTGCGGCAAATCGTTCGGCAAAGACAAGTTTCTGTCTCAACTCTTCATCTGCCTGAATCAAGGCCACAGCCCGCTCTTGGCGAGACTCATTCCGCACTTCCACTTGCCGATTGCGCCACTGCACCCAAAAGTAACGAATTAAAGGAACGGTTAAGAATCCAATGCCATAGGCTAACAGCAGCCAATAAATGCTGCCCACAAAGGCGACTAGCCCTCCTAGCTCGGCACTGTGCTGCAACAAATTGCCCAACACCAATGCTCCTACTAGGTTCAGCCCTCCCAATCCAGCCGCTCCAATAATTTGTCCACTGTTTGCCTGGCTAAATTTCCAAGGTAGCTCACGCAGGTAAGCTGAAACAGGCTGTGGGTTTTTCTGGGTTTTCGCTGTAACTTGCAACTCTGGGAAGTGGTAGATGATTTGTCCTTCGGGGCTCACTTCTGGTCGCCCATTGAAGCGAGTCAGAACAGGCAGGATATAGTCTTCGTTTTCGCGCCAATCTTTCCCCACATCATCCAGGTAGGGGGCAACTTGCTCGGCGGTAATGGCTCCACCACTGTTGCGAATGACCGTGCCGATCGTCTGCCAACG
>PVWD01000226.1 GCA_003003615.1 filamentous cyanobacterium CCP2
GTCCTTGACCCGGTTGGGAGATGAAACGGCAGATACCCGCCGACGAGTGTTTCAGCAAAACCTGATCACGCCCCAACATTCGGCACAGCAGATTGAGGCAGTGGTCAAACGGTTGGCAGATGAGAATCTGGTGGTGACAAGTGAATTGATTGGGAAAGGAGAAGCTCCGATGCGATCGGCGGTGGTGGATGTGGCGCATGAGGCGTTGATCCGCCATTGGTCGTTGCTGCGGCAGTGGTTGGAGGTCGACCGGGATCAGTTACGAGAAAAACAGCGAATTGAAACGGCAGCAGAGGAGTGGCAGCGACGAGGGAAACCGAATGAGTATTTGTGGCAGGGAAAATTGCTAACAGAGGCAAGACGGTTTCAACAGAAGGCAAGTGGAGAATTTGCTTTATCGGCGATCGGTGAGGCGTTTATTTGGCAAGGTTTGCGGCAGCGGCGAAACAACAGGTTAAAGTTAGCCAGTTTTAGTTTTGCAATTCCGTTCGGGTTAGCAATTGTTTTGTTACCCATGCTCCGGCAGCAGATTTTGATCAGACGGCATTGGGAAGTAATCAATGCTGCTCAAGAACAAAGAGACAATCCGGCAAGGATTGTAGCCCTTCAAAAACTGATTGAGTATGGTGAAAGTCTCGCTGGTATTTCTCTAAGTGGTACCAATTTGAGCGGTGCCAACTTAAGCGGTGCTGACCTCAGAAATACCCAGATTTCTGAAGCTGTTCTTATTAGAACTGACCTTAGTAATACTGACCTAAGCGGCTCCTTTCTTTTTGCCTCTAACTTTACAGCATCCAATCTTAGCAATGCCAATTTAGGTAATTCTTTTCTTTCTTTTTTAGATCTTACTGGGGCTAACTTGAGTAACGCGAACCTTAGCAGTGCGAACCTTAGAGGAGCAAATCTTTGGTTTGCAAACTTAGATGGTGCCAATTTTAGCCGGGCTGACCTCAGCAATGTAAATCTTCGTGGTGCAAGCCTTCGGGAGGCTGTCTTTTCAGATACTAAGCTTGAGAATGCTGTTTATGATGAGGAAACCTATTTCCCAGAAAACTTTAATCCCGCTAGCCAGAACATCTACCTCATTGCTCCCAACACAAATCTAGACGGTGCAAACCTCAGTAGTGCTTTTCTTGCTAGTGCAGACCTGAGTGGTGCAAGACTCCGCGGGGCTAACCTCAAAGGTGCTAAACTCCTTGCGGCAGAACTTCGTGATGTGGATCTTTACAATGCTGACATCGGCTGCCAGCTTCCCTCAGAAGGAAAACTCTGCACAGATTTCAGAGGTGCTCAAAATCTTACTTCTGCTCAAGTCAAAGCCGCTCGAAATTGGGAACAGGCGATTTATGATGAAACGTTTTGTCAGCAGTTGGAACTGATCGTGTGCAGAACAGAGTAGGTGAAAGCGATCGAATCCATAGTGAGGGCGATCGGTTCTCTCTTCTACTGCTCATCCAGGCTTTACCGTTGGTGTGATGCGATCGATATTGGCAATGCGCTGAGAAGCATTGAGGATTTCCACGCCGATCACCTGTCCATCCAGGTCATAGTCCAAAATGATTCCAGGTTGATCTTCATCACTTTCCTCGATCGGGGCATCAGACCAAATAATTCTCAACACATCAACTTCTGAATCATATTGAGCCTGCATTTTCATCTCCAGGATTTTGTAATCTTGCTGGTTAGGCGATCGTAGAATGAAGGAACAGTAAGCACATTGCTCAACCTGACTAAGAAAGGATCATACGAGCCGATCGGAGACTAGGACGATGACTGCAAGAGAGTTAATTCAAGCTGAAATTGATAACTTGGATGACGCGGCCCTGAACGAGTTATACGTCTTAGTGCAGGATTTTGTGCGATCCAGGCAAAAAGGCAAGCCACAGAGTCTCATGGCAAAACTAAAAACCATCAAAATTGAGGCTCCCGAAGATTTCGCTGCCAATCTTGATTTATATCTCAATGGAGAAAAGTGTGTCGAATCGGATCTTCGTTGACTCAGGCTTTGTGATTGCGCTGATTAATCAACGAGATCAATACCATAATCAGGCACTTCAACTCGCCGATCGCTTTGAAAACTCTCCCCTTCTGACAACTGATGCAGTTTTGCTGGAAATTGGTAATGCCCTCTCACGCAGCCACAAGCAAGAAGCCGCAGCGATTATTGAATATTTCCTGACTTCAGTAGAGGTGGAAGTGGTTCACCTCAATGCCAGGCTTTTGAATCAAGCACTTGTACTTTACAGAAAGTATCAAGATAAAGCCTGGAGTTTGGTGGACTGTCTTTCCTTTGTCGTAATGCAAGAGGCAGACATTGTGCAAGTGTTGTCGTTTGATCAGCACTTTACCCAGGCAGGGTTTCGCTCCTTTTGAAGAGTCGATCGCTCGTGCCAAAGCAGACGGTCGATTGCAGCGAAAAAATCACGAAGATCAGCAGGGTTAGTCAACCTTTCCGAAATCAGTCTCAGCCCAGTTGTAGATCTGGATATAGCAAAGCGTTAACTTAATCTCTTATGAATACCGCCCCTCTGCGATCGTCTTCGTGGGGGGGCTTATAATTTATTCCTTTCAGCCTCCAGCATAATACAACCCCCAGCAGAGCCAGAGGTTGTGGATGTTGTTAGAACAATGCGTTGAACCTGAGATTAGAAGGTTCCTGTTTGAGCAGCGTTTGTATGCACCAGATCGCGGTCTGCCACCTTTACTGCATCGGTGCTTGGTTGTAGCTGCTGCATGGTCTTGAATTCTTCCAACTGCGACAAGAGATTGTTTTTGATTTCTTGCCGCAAGCTAAAGAAATGTTCGCCCACTGCCAGAGCAATGAAGTAGTCATATAGCAAATGTGGCTTATGCAAGACCAACCAGCCCAACTGCCGCCAAAACTGTAAACGGGTCGATCGCACCCAGCCTTGCCGCCAGCAAATTGCAGAAAATAGCCGGATTTCCTTAGAGGTGATGGGGCTATGCACTTTAGGACATTTGCCCTGAATCATTTGGAAATGCCGGAAGGTGCGTTTGAGGTAGGGCATGGGTTCATAAAGCTGCCAGAATGCATCAATGAATTCCGTAACAATGTCCTCGATCGATCGCGTTGGCACAAAATTCATCAGGGATCTTTGCGAACCGCTTCCCTCCATTTGTAGATGCAACCGGCCCTCTTGTTTGAGTCGTTGCCACATTGCCGTATTGGGTAGAGCCTGAAGTAAATTCAGATGCGCTTGAGGAATGCCTGTTTCTTCCACAAATTGTTGAATTCGGTATCCGGCTCCTGGTTTTTCACCGTCAAACCCCAGGATAAAACCTGACATAATTTGCAGTCCGGCTCTGGTAATTTTATGGCAAGATTCCATGAGCGATTGGCGAGTGTTTTGTTCCTTGTGGGCCACTGCCAAACTGTCCATATCAGGGGTTTCAATGCCCATAAAGACCATACGGAATCCAGCTTGCACCATCAGTTCGATTAGCTCATCATCTTCTGCCAAGTTCAGTGAGGCTTCCGTTAAGAGAATAAACGGATAATTATGTTCCTGCATCCAGGGAATTAGGGCACGCAGAAATATCTTGGCATTGCGCTTGTTGCCAATGAAGTTGTCATCTACGACAAATACAAATCGTCGCCAGCCCATCTGGTAGATTTTTTCAAACTCTGCCAGCATTTGCTCTGGGGTTTTGGTACGTGGTTTGCGGCCATATAGGTTGATGATGTCGCAAAATTCGCACTGAAAGGGGCAGCCGCGTGAAAATTGGAGGGTGATGGCAAGATAGGCATCTAGCTCTAGCAAGTCAAATCGGGGCATGGGGGTATGGGTGACATCGGGTTTTTCACAAGCCCGAAAGGTTCCCTGCTCTTCACCGCGCTCCAGGGCTGCCAAAAATGCAGGAATGGTACATTCTCCTTCATCCAAAATTAGGTAGTGTGCTCCGGCATCCAAAGCGAATTCTGGAACTGAAGTGGGGAAGGGCCCACCTACTGCTACCTTTTTACCGCGAGCAACCCCTTTTTGAATCAGTTCACGGAAGTCTTGTTTTTGCACAATCATGGCGGAGATAATCACCATGTCGCACCAGTTCCACTCCTCTTCTGTTTCAAAGCGAACATTGCGATCGACCAACCGCAGTTCCCAGTCTTGAGGCAGCATTGAGGCAATGGTGATCAACCCTAAGGGTGGATTCGTTGCACGAAGACCAGCAATATCAAGCGGTTCTTGATACGACCAAAAGGAATTTGGCAAGATTGGCCAAATTAGTAACGCTTTCATAAATACTCCGGGGGCAGAGAAACTAGAATAAACGCTGGAAATAACGCCCATTTTTGGCAATTTATTCTATGAATTCAACTTTTTTTAGAATTTGTTGACTTTTCTTGACGTTTATTTTTAATGCGCCAAAGTTTATCGTTTCAAACCGGGACGAACGATCGCCTGGCAGGGTATCTTTTTGAAAAGATTAAAGGTGTCGGCATGGATGAGCTAATTGAGATTGATTTAATCCGGTTTGGCTTTGGTGTGGGGTTAATGCTGATTGCGATCGGCTTGTCGGCGTGGCAGCGATTGGGTTTAGAGTGGGATCTGGCGGTGGCCACCTTTCGGACGATCGTTCAACTTCTGGCGGTGGGATATCTGCTGGAACTGGTGTTTGCCCTCAACAATGCTTGGGCAGTTTTAGCCGTCATTGCAGCCATGTCAGTAATTGCGACGATCGTTGCTCGAAATCGCATTAGCAAAAAAGTGCCTCGCTTGCTGCCGATTGTGGGCCTTTCCATTTTGGTGGGGACTGCCCTAACGCTGGCCTATGTCAATTTGCTGGTCTTGCAGCCTGCCCCCTGGTATCAACCCCAATATCTGGTTCCTTTGGCAGGAATTATCTTAGGAAACGCCATGACAGCCGCCGCGATCGGTGGTGAACGACTGGTTAGCACTCTAAACGCCAGCCAGGGAGAAATTGAAACCTACCTCAGTTTGGGAGCCACTCCCAGGCAGGCAACCGCCCGTTATCGCAAGGATGCTATTAAAGCCGGACTCATTCCCACATTAAATTCGATGCTGGTGGTGGGGATTGTGAAATTGCCTGGCATTATCACCGGACAAATTCTAAGCGGAGTGAATCCTTTAGATGCGGCGGTATATCAAATTCTGATTATGTTCATTTTGGCGATCGCCACCCTCGGCACAACCATTTTTTTAATCCAGGGGATCTATCGTCAGTTTTTTAACCCAGCCGCGCAGTTCATTTTGCATTAGGGCAGGACATGATATTTTATGGAAAGGCATTTTCTTTGCCTTAAAGTTGTAAAAGACGCAGATTGAAGCGGGTGATGGAGCTCACCCTAACCGCCCAAAATATCTAGCAAATTGACTAGTTTATGACGGCTGATGGCTCCTACTGTTCTGGGCTTGTGTCCAGGAGGTAGGGGCTTTGCTGTTGAATTCTCCTCCTCTGGTACGCAAGAACGCACGATGAATCAACGAGGAGAGAGGAACCATGTTAGCCAGTGCCCTATGGATTTTGTTGATGGGCTTTTTTGCAGGTCAGCTTGCCCGACGCTTGGGGGCCCCGCCGTTAATTGGCATGATTTTAATGGGAATTGCGATCGGCCCTCAAGTTGCAGATTTGATCAGTTCAGAGGTTTTAGAGGCAGCAGACGATCTCCGTTTAGTTGCTGTGATGATTATTTTGATGAAAGCAGGGCTAGGACTCGATCGCGAAAAATTGGCGCAGCAGGGAACAGTGGCATTGAGATTAGGTTTTCTGCCCGCATCAACAGAGGCGATCGTGGTGGCGATCGGTTCTATTTTTTTGTTCAACTTTGATTTTTTAACTGGGTTACTGCTGGGTTGTGTCGTCGGTGCCGAATCACCCGCCGTGATCGTTCCTGGAATGCTGCGGCTCAAAAGTTTAGGCTGGGGTGTGACAAAAGGGATTCCGGATGCAATTCTTACGGGCAGTGCATTGTCTGATGTATTGCTGCTATTAGTATTCGGTTTGTTGCTCAACTTTTTGGGGCAAGGCAGTGCAGAATTAATCACTCTGCCGGGTGGAATGTCGCTCACTCCTTTGCAACTTTTGCCTTTTCAAGTGGTTCTTGAAGTTGTTTTAGGTTTATCAGTTGGTTTTCTGGCAGCACGGTTATTAGTCTTACTGGTGGTCAAGCAAAACTGGACGAAAACCGTTGCTCAAGACATGATTATTGCGGCTAGTTTTGCTCTGTTTTTAGTAATTTTTACGAATGTATTCCCATATTACTCTGGCTATCTGTCCGTAATGGCAATGGGGTTCTTTTTAATTGAATTAGATGCACCTTTAGCTCGTCTGATCCGCAGCGGGTTTGATGTCCTGTGGACGATCGCAGAGATTGTTTTATTTGTGCTGTTGGGGGCCACAATTCAGCTTCAGGTATTAGGAAATGTGTTGCTACCTGGATTATTTTTATTGGCGATCGGGCTTATCCTGGGTCGAGGAATTGGCTGGTATCTTTCTACATTGGGCAGTAATTGGACTTGGAAAGAAAGGCTATTCTTGCTGCCCGGAAACATGGCAAAAGCAACGGTGCAGGCGGCAATTGGGGCACTCCCTCTAGCTGCGGGGATCGAAGGAGGAGAAATAATTCTGGCGATCGCTGCCCTTTCTATCTTGACGACAGCCCCGATCGGAGCTTGGGCAACTCAGGTCTTTGCACCTAAACTACTGGAAAAGGGAGAGGTTGACCCCACAAAAGTTGCTGTTTCCGGTCGTTTGGTTTTTCTGGCCGCAGTAGACTCATCCCCCCTGGCGGCTCCTGTCCTCCGCAAGGCAGCAGATTTGGCGCGGCGCAGCAATGGCGAGGTGATTGTGCTGTATGTAAATGCGGTGGGCGATGAACAGGCAATTATTCAATTACAACACCAGTCCAAGCAAATCTTAGCGGATATTCGCCATGAATTTATCACCCGTATTGGCGTAGTCCCTGAAGAAATTGTGCGGGTGGCGGAAGCGCGTCAGGTGACAGATGTGGTGATTGGCAAACGCGGACATCAGCCTTGGGAAAATGTCATCGTTGGTTCGGTTTCTCAAGCGGTTCTGGAAATGAGTTCAATTCCAGTGATTTTGGTCGATCGAGAAGAGACACCAACCCACACATAACCTTAACCGAATCAAAAATCTATCTTTCTACGGTTGCAAAGGTGAATTAGTATGAGTACGCTACCTGAAAAATGCGCTTCTAACGATTAAGAATAAATTGATACAGGTATCTTAACAATGCAAAATACACGACTTAATACACTCGTTGACACGCTCTTCAGCCGGTTTATCGCATGGACACGCAATCCTTGGCGGCGCATCTCCCTTGTCATTATTAGTTTGCTATTTGGTAATTATTTTGCCAATGCGATCGCTCTCATCGCAGGACAACGAGCTGGACTGGATATTGTTTTTGCGGCTGTAATGATTTTTTTAAGTGAGCTAGTTAGCTGGATTGCCTACAACCGCAGAATGGGAAATGGCAGCCGTCCTCTGTTGGTTGAGCTTTTGAATGCAATGAAGATTGGTGTGGGCTATGGCTTTGCCGTTGAAGCATTTAAGCTGGGTAGCTAAACGAGGGTTGTTGAATCATCAGATGCTTTCAATCTCAGGGAAAGGACTCTGAGTGAAGACCTCCCACCCCAAAGCGTCAGCAATTTGATGGGGCAAGGCAAGCGGATTAAAGGGTTTGGCGATCGTTTTAACAACACCCAACTGGGCCAGTTGGCTTTGCTGAACGTTTAGTTTGGCAGTGAGGACAACGACGGGAATTGTTGGGGTAGTGGGTTGGCAATTAAGCTGCTTTAAAAACTCGAAACCATCCATCCCTGGCATCATCAAATCCAGTACGATCGCATCTGGCAACTGTTCCAGCACCCTAGCCAACCCCTCCCTTCCCGATGCAGCCTCAAAGACTTGCCATCCCCCCAACTCTTGCAGGCAGATTTGGACAACCTCCCGAATGTGATCTTCATCTTCAATGATCAAAATTCGTTTGGAGGACGTGTCCATTGCAGCCATGCTCAACTTCATCATTCAACCTGTGTTCTAGGGAAGAGCCAGATTCGCAAATGCAACGACCTACCGACAGGACTTTGCATTGGAAATATTTGCTCGATCAAGGCAACGATCGTTTTGGCTAAACTGAACTGCAATTCTTTGCCGTTGGGTGCTGCCAGACTTTGGCAAAATTAAGACGAGCGTGTTGTTGTGTAGCTCTGCTTGAACGGCTTCTGGATGCACGGCGATCGGTAGCGGAATCAAGTTTTGGACAAGCCCAACATTGAAATAGCCTTCAACCTGGTAGTCAAGCGGTTTTCCCTGAATAACGGCTGTTTCTGGCGAAATCTGCACCTCCAAATTGTCCAATGCGCTAGGCATTTGGATGCGGAGAACCATTTCTGTAGCCGTCTCATGAATTGTAATGTCCGAAACCCAAGCAGAATCATCGCTGCCAACCCAAACACTAGACTCGACTGCCGGAAAATTAGCCAAAACCTCTTCAACCGATCGGGACAGACGATTGAGGATTTGCCAAGACTGCCATTGAATAAAAGACATAACTCCATGCTCTGGGCCATTACCCAGGACTGCACATTTGAAAACGCCATACAGACAAAGCTAAACCTCCTTAGCCTGGGGAAGATGCGATGCAAATGGCGTATGACTTCAGCCTATGAAAAGAAAATAAAGAAGTCATAAAGATGGCAACTGGCAATCATGAGTAAGGTGGGTATTGTACCCACCCTACAGAACTGCGACTTTACTGCGTTTGAGGAATCACCTGGTTTGAGGAATCACCTTCGACAAGACGAAGTACAAAATGACTGCCGCAAGGATGCCGTTGATTGGGGCAATGCCAAACCCTGCCTGAGAGGAAAAATAGGCGATCGCGGAAGCCAGGATGTAGGCGATGATGCCTGCCCAGTTAAATGCGGGTTGGGGCCGATCGAGGGAAGGAAAGCCACCCCGACGGTTTAGCCAAAAATCAGCCATGATGATGCCGCCCACCGGGGGAATAAATGTGCCCAGCAGGATTAAATAGCTCACCAGGTTTTCATAAATTCCGCTTAAGGACAAGATGAGGGCGATCGTTGCTCCACCCAACACAAACCACGTCCGCTTATTGGTGCGAAACATGTGGGCCCCTGCCACCGAGAAGGCATAAATCGTATTATCTTGGGTTGTCCACATATTCAAAAACAGCAGAATTAATCCGCCCAAAAGCAAACCCTGGTAAGCCATGACCTGCACAATGTCAGAGCTATCCGCAATATCCCCCACGCCAGAGTAAACTAAGGCGCAGAAGGCTCCAGTGAAAATCAGGAAGCCATTGGCAAGAAAGAAAGCCGCTAAGGTGCTGATCCACGCTGTTTTACTGGAATCTGCAAAGCGGCTCCAGTTCGTTGCCTGGGTTCCACCTGAGACAAACGTGCCCACAATGATGGTCAGGGCTGCCCCAATACTCATTTCACTTGCTGGTGTAATAGCTTGTAACCCTGCAATTCCACCGACTTCTCCCGTGGCGATCGACAAACTCCACACCATCAAGATAATCATGGCGGGAACGGCCAACCGGCTCAGCCAATCCATTGCCCGGTAGCCAATGTAGGCCGTGCTGCAAAAGAAATAGGTGAAAAATAAAATTGTTAGCCAGTTCCAGGAGGTGGGTACACCCGCCAGCTTATTCAACAAATCGGCAATTAGGGCAGACCCCCAAGCATACCAGCCAATTTGCGTAAAACCTAAAATAAAATCGACCCAGCGCGACCCAATGCTACCAAAGCTGAACCGCGCCATGAGCACTGTTGATAAGCCAGTTTGGGCAGCAATGTAGGACAGTCCGGCGGCATATAGCCCCAAAATCAAATTGCCTACCAAAATTAGCCCTACCAAATCTGGAAAGAAGCGAAACTGCGGGCCAACTAATCCGCCTGCAAACAGAGTGCCAGAGTAAAGCGTGAAACCCATCAAAATGGGAGCGAGTGACCAAATCGACTTGCGGGCTTCAGGAGGGACAGCACTCAGGGGGTAATCTTCTCCTGCCTGCGATCGATCAACAACTTGCGGCCTCGAAAACACGTTCATCGCGATGTAGATCCCTATTACGATTTCTTTGAGCAATTCCAGTGAGAACTATTCTCTGCTGTCGTAGGAGCTTCGTTGGTATTGCAAAGCACGCTCGAAACCCCTAAAACCAATTCAATTTCTAGTGTCCCTTTCCACCTCTGCCTTGCCCTGTTGTGTCTGGCATTCCCCTGCGAGGTAGCATGATGACAGAGAGGGAATCTCGAATTATGGTCAGATTAACGCTATTTCTGTTTATTCTTGCATCACTGGTAATTTTGGTACTGTCCAATTTATCACCGATCGCGCTAACGATCCTGGGGGTGAGAACCCTTGCGCTACCCTTGGGCGTATGGGTGGTCGGGGCGATCGGGGCAGGTGCTTTAACCACATTGTTCCTTTCGCTCCTATGGAATGCGTCTCGTCCGGCGGCGCGTCGTCCCCCACGGTCAAACCCTCGCGTTGGGGCAGGGAGTTCTCCGCCTTGGGCAGCCAAGCGACGAGATGCTCAACCGGCAGAAACGTCTAGTGCCGCATCAACGAGCCGTCGGGCAAATGATGACTGGGAAGCCGATCGAGGTAAAGCCGACTGGGATGATTGGGGCGATTATCAGGAGCCTTCCGCAACCCAAACCTTTGAGCCTCCACCCAGGGAGTCTTTTAGAACCCAAACAGAGATTCGCGATCGGGAAGATGAAGAGTGGGCAAACTGGGAAGGATATGCAGATGAGCGAGAGGAATTTGGCGATCGAAGACGTTCTGCCCGAAGGGGTGCCGCGTTTGACGAAGATTTAGACGATGCAGATGAATTTAACGATCGCTCTGCCCGTTCTGCTGCCAGTCGTCGCACTGACTTTGAAACCTTTCAATCACCTGAAACCCGCTTCCAATCTGGCTCGGTCTACTCC
>PVWD01000227.1 GCA_003003615.1 filamentous cyanobacterium CCP2
TTTCCCTTTGCCTGATATTTTTCCCTTTTCGCTTTCCCGCATTGTTTCTACCCCCGTTTCTATCCCCCCTACCCCCTTTCACCTGGATGTATAGTAGAAAGCAGAAAATGTAAATAACCGTAACGGAACTATGGCTGTCGATCTGGCTCGAAGTTCGGTTTGGTCAGCGGCGCAGGACGCAAAGACACTGAAATCTATTTTTGAAACGATCGATGCGGAAAGCTGCCCGCGATCGTTCAATTTTCATATTCATACGGTGTGTTCCGATGGTCGCTTGCGGCCAGAACAGGTCGTAGAGCAGTCCATTCGCCTTGGGTTACAGGGCTTCGCCATTACAGACCACCACAGCGTCAATGGCTACCGTAAAGCCCAGCGGTGTCTGGAAAACTGGCATTGGTCGTCGTTTGATGCGCCTCAAACCAAACCGGCTCCTACCCTGTGGACAGGCATGGAAATTAATGCGGAGCTTCTCGGTGTGGATGTTCATATCCTCGCCTACGCCTTTGACCCTGGCCATACTGCCCTCCGCCCTTATCAACGGAACACCTCTGCATTAGGTGATGCTTACCAGGCCGATCGCGTGATTGCAGCCATTCATGCTGCTGGGGGGCTTGCCGTTCTGGCCCATCCAGCCCGATATCGTCGATCGCCCTCTGAGTTAATTCCCGAAGCGGCGCGGTTTGGCATTGATGGTGTAGAAGCCTATTATGCCTATGGCAATCCGTCTCCGTGGAACCCTAGCCCCAAGCAAACAAAAGAAGTCTGGGAGCTGGGGCAAGCCTACGGACTCTTTAATACCTGCGGGACAGATACGCACGGCTTAAACCTGACCCAAAGAATTTAGCCAGGGCTAGGGCTGGGAATCGGATTAGCTTGACTTAAACCAAAACTCAATTTCAGAAGTGGCAACTTCAAAACGGGCAGCATGAACCTGGTTTGGAGGGAGATGATACCAGTCTCCGGGTTTGTAGCGTTGTTCCTGCCCGTCTGTAATCAGGATCAGTTCCCCCTGGGTAATGACTCCACAGTTTTCAGTGTCGTGGGTATGGGGTTCGATCGCAGTTCCAGCGGGATAAGAGGCCAGCAATACATCGACATCGGGGTTGGCAATTTGGAAAGCTTCAAACCTCCCAGCGTAGCGGGGTAAAGACTGAATGCGATCGGGGAAATGGTCAGATGTCATAGGTAGAGAGTGGGAGAATAGGGGTTAGGGTAATTCTGGTTCCTGTGGGGGTTCTGGCTGTATGGCGGGTGGGTCGTATTCCTCTGAATAGCCATCACCCAAATATTCATCGGTTGGGTCGATCGGGGTTTCCACTTGCGGGTCAATTTCTGGGTCTAGGGGTGGCTCGATCGCCTCAGGATAAATGGAGTTGGCAGGCTGGATCGAATCAACCGTTGGGTCAAGGGCAGGAGGCTGCAAGGGGGCATAGGAATCTTGCCCTAAGCGAATCGTAATATCAGAATCCAGGCTACCCGTACTTTCCACCAACACTTCACCAAAACCCAACCCCTGCTGAAGTTCTCTAGCGGTTTGGGCATCTCCTTGCTGGGCAATAATTTGCGTCGTTGCCAGGGGTTCCTGCCAGGGATAATCGACATAGACATTGCCATATCCCGCGTTGCCCAGGTGGTTCAGCAAGTTTTGCAGCGTGTAAGGATCACCGATGCTGTCTTGGATGGCAATCCGAGCTTGGGTAGAAAAATCCCTAACGTAGGCAGCATTGGTACTACCAAAATGTTGATGCACCATAACGTCGATTTGGTGGTGGTCAGGCAGCCAATAGCTCGCCCCATACTCTGCCTCGGAGCCAAAATCACCCGGAACCATCAGCATCTTCACGTTAGGGCGATCGGTCTGTGCGGCAAACCCCACCAGGGCAATCAGTTCCTCAACGCTGAGGTTTGTATCCAGATTCGACTGAATCACCGACAGCACCTGGGGCAGACGGGGAAGGGTAGAAGGTTTTAGGGCTTGCTCTGTGAGGGCCCGCATGAACATTTGCTGGCGTTGAATCCGTCCAATATCACCGTATTCGTCGTAGCGGAACCGCAAAAACTGTAGGGCTTGCTTCCCGTCGAGGTGTTGTTCACCTTGGGGCAGGTTGATGTAAAGGTGCTGCGATTCATCGGTGTAGCGCATCTCCTTAGGAACGTACACCGTTACGCCACCCAGCGCATCCAGCAGTTTTTCCACCCCTTGCACATTAATCCGAACGTAGCGATCGATTCCCACTCCCCCTAGCAGTTCACTGGTCGATCGGGCACTGAGGGCAGGCCCACCTACTGCATTCGCCGCATTAATTTTAGTTAGACCCATGCCGTCCACCCAAGTGCGCGTATCTCTGGGAATGGACAGGACAACCACCTGATGGGTTCCAGGATCAAAGCGAATCAGCAGCATGGTATCCGTCAACCCTTCCAGCGAGTTGACCGGGGCATGATATCCCAAGTCCCTGACCTCTGGCGGTGGATCAGCCACATCCGAAGACAGCACCTTCACCCCCAGCACCAAAATATTAACCGGACGAGTCAACCGGGGCAGCCGCAGATTCATGCCCGACGAAATCGGATCATCCTGGTTAAAAATGTTGGACTCTTCTGAACTCAGAGGAGACTGCATCAACGGAGTCCCTGCGATCGCCACTGCCAGCAATGCTCCTGCCGAAGCAGATACCGCCGCCACCCCAGTCAAGCTAAACAGCAGCCACAGCCATCGCCAACGACCCATCTTGGTGGATTTCTTGCGGAGTACCTTGTGGTTGGTATGGGGGGTAGGAGCTTTAGGAGACACAAACTTCCTCACACACAATAGGGGGGAGACGAAAGAACAAACAACCTGAAGGGGGATTTCAGCCAGATGTTAGCTAAAAAACTGACAGAAGTCAGTAACCAGACACAATTAGCAACGGTATTTGCACTCACAAATTCTGAATTTACAGAACCAGGAAATTGAAGTTTATCGCTTCAGAGGAAATTTGTAACATGATTTGCCAGGAAGAGACGTGAAATTTCACGTCTTATAGGGAGTGGAGGAGTTGACCTGAAAATCGGGCGGAGAGTTTGGGAAGATTGAAGTAAGGTAGAAACCGATCGCAAACGGCAAATCACGAAACGAGTGAGGAATTGGCATGAGCAGATGTAGCAGAATGAAGCGGGTTCTCGTCCTGTTGGGGTTTTTAGCAGGGATAGGTGGAGAATATTCTGCAACGGCTTACCCTGCCCGCGACTTAATCTCCCACCGTTCGATCGCCCCTTTCCTTCTGGCTCAAACCTGCACCGCCAACTGTGGCTCTCGGCAAATTCAGTTCACCCCCGGACAGCCCATCCGACTGCAAATGTCCAACCGTACCGCCAGCTTGGTTCGCGTTCAGCAGCGTCCTTTAACTGATACGATCGCCCTACCACCCGGAGCCGAAGTCGAAATTAGCTCGAACTTTGGCACAGAGCCGAATCTATCGGTGATTTTTTGGGATGAAACCTATTTGGCAGTCAGAGCCGTTCTCTTCCGCCCAGAAACTAACGTCCTGCGGATTGAACTAATTCCGGGTGCTGGGACGGGCGATCGATCGGTTTATATCGAAAACGATGGCAGAGTTCGGTTATTCTAGCCTTTAGTACAATTATCCTAATTTAGAGAAAATCCTCAGAATCGATTATCGTAGGTTGGACAAACAAGCTACTCCCCGCTCCCTACTCCCCGCTCCTCACTCCCTACTCTCCCTGCCCCGTGTCCCGTTCCTCCTCCTGCCCAAACCAAAGATGGCACATTGCCCCAGCCCAGCCGGAAAGTGCGGCACAGTTGGCTCGTTTCACGCAGCTTTCACCCCTTCTGACACAAGTACTCATTAACCGAGGATTTACCACACCCAGCGCAGCCCAGACTTTCCTTGACCCAGAATGCCAGCAGTTACCCTCTCCCCTGGAAGAGTTTCCCGATCTGCCGATCGCCTTAGAACTCCTCCTTCGCGCCATTGCCAGCCGCCAGCCGATCGCCATTTGCGGGGATTATGATGCCGATGGCATGACTAGTACGGCGTTGTTGTTGCGGGCATTACGGGCAATGGGGGCAGTGGTGGACTATGCGATTCCTAGCCGAATGCAGGAAGGGTACGGCATCAATCAGCGAATTGTGGAGGAGTTTTACCAGGAAGGGGTGGGGCTGATTTTAACAGTGGACAACGGCATTGCCGCCTACGACCCGATCGCCAGAGCCAGAGAACTAGGACTAACGGTAATCGTCACGGATCACCACGACCTTCCTGAAGTGTTGCCCCCTGCCAACGCGATTCTGAACCCGAAGCTAATTGACCCGGATTCGCCCTACTGTGGGATTGCCGGGGTGGGGGTGGCTTATGTGCTGGCGGTGTGCCTGGCCCAGTGTTTGCAAAAGACCCAGGACTTAACGACTCCCTTACTGGAACTGTTTACGCTAGGGACGATCGCAGATTTAGCTCCTTTAACCGGGGTGAATCGGCGGTGGGTGCGGCGGGGCTTGAAACTGTTGCCGAAGTCGCGGATTGTGGGCATTCAGGCATTGATTCAAGTGGCAGGTTTAAGCCAGGAGAAAGAGCTAAAACCAGAGGCGATCGGCTTTCGGTTGGGGCCACGAATTAATGCGATTGGGCGGATTTCTGACCCGCAAATTGTGATTGAACTGTTGACGACGGAAGATGAAGGGCTGGCCCTAGAGCGGGCGATGCAGTGTGAGCAGGTCAACCAACTGCGGCAACGGTTATGTGAATTGATTGAGCAAGAGGCGATCGCCTGGTGTGAACAGAGCCAAATCGATTGGCAAGCTGAACGAGTGTTAGTGGTGGTGCAGCCGGAATGGCATCATGGAGTCATTGGCATCGTCGCTTCGCGGTTGGTGGAACGATACGGCGTTCCCGTGTTTATCGGCACCTATGAAGAAGAGAACCCCGATGGTCTACAGCCGGCCGGAGGTCATCGTATCCGCGGGTCTGCCCGCAGCATTCCCGAATTCCATGTATTTGAAGCCCTCCAGTTTTGCGGCGAAATTTTAGAGCGATACGGCGGACATCGGGCAGCGGGCGGCTTTTCCCTGGAAGCAAAGTACTTAGAAGAATTTCGATCGCGCCTCAGCCTGTTTGCCAATGGACAACTCCAACCCGAACACCTCAAACCCCTGGTGAATATTGATGCCCAGGCAAACCTTAGTGATCTGACCTTCGAGCTATACAACCAAATTGATGCTCTCCATCCCTGCGGCATCGAAAACCCCGATCCTGTCTTCTGGACACCCAACGTCCACATCCTGGAACAAAAGGCGATCGGCCGCAATCAGGCCCACCTCAAACTCACCCTCACTGTACGGGCGAATCGCGATGCGCCCCTTCCCCCTTCCCTTAAATCAAATCGCGAATCGAATCACGACTCACCCCCATCCCCCTCTATTAAAGCGATCGCCTGGCGATGGGGCGAATACTATCCATTACCTAGTCCGATCGACATTGCTTACCGCCTGCGGTTAAACGAGTGGAACGGCACAAGATCAGTGGAATTGGAACTGGTGGGTGTTCGTCCTGCAAATGCTTCGACAACGATCGGTTTTGAGTCTGTCCAGGATGAAAAGAATGGGCGATCGAATGTTGCAGTTCGCTATCCAGAATCAGTACAAGCAATACAGAATGAGTATGAAACAAGCTTGACTAATCCATCTGTTCAGGATGCTGATCAACCTGTCGATCAACTTGTTGATCAAGATGCTGTTGTCAATCATTTTGATGATTTAAATGATGGAAACAATGAATCCCTTGATCAGGCTGTAAATGGTGCTTCTTATCCTTCCGCCCCAGAAGACGATGAACTCGATCGCCTTTCTTTAGAAGAGGAACTGAGGGAATCACGCTTTCTGCTAACTCCAACACCGATCGAGTTTTACTATAACAAACGCAAATATACTTGCGGCATTTCCCAGGTAAATGACATTAAAGAACTGCGAATTCGCAACCTGGAAGGGCAGGTGTTGGCCATTCAGCCTCAGCAGCGTCGAGGACTCCTGGGTAAATGTCGAGCGGAGGCAAGAGAAATTGATATTTCCGAACCGTACTATTTCAACTTAATTCGATCGGCTCTGAGTGCATTGGAGCTAACGGAGAAAAATCAGTTATTAGAACAGAAAAAAAAACTCCTCACCGAAAAAGATCAGCAGATTTCAACGCTGAATCAGAAGATTGAGCAGCTTAGCCAGGAACTCAACCAAACCCAAGAACAGCAGGAACAACTTCGATCGCTCCAGGCAGAACTTCAACAGCGACAGTCCACGCTGCAAGACTACGAACACCAGATTACTCAGCTTCAGGTACAGGTTGAAGCTGAAAAAACCTTTGCTAAAGAATCAACCGCTCCTAAACCTGTTCGTAAAGCTGAACCAGGAAAAAACAACCCCAAAGATCCAAAACAACAAGCGAGAAAACAGTTTGGCAATATCCACTGGCTGAAGCTAAATCCTCATAGCCAGCGAGATTTGACGACTGCATTTAAGCACCAACTTACGATTCAAAGTGAATCTACTTTAGATTCGATCGCCGATTATTCAGAGGCAGGTTTACGATTAGGATTTGTCGTAGAGCGAGAAGTGATCCAACCGTTTTTCAAACATCTACATCAGTACTTATTGAACAATGGCGGCACGGATGAAATTGGTGGAGTGACGCTCAGAGCCAGAAAAAAATACACCTTGGGAATGCTGCCACCCTTACTAACGGCACAGTGGTACTCCTTTCGAGAAACCGTGCTAAAGGGCGATCGTCCCCATGCAGATGAAGACCTATACTGCACCATCCAGTTTGATACGGTGAATCAAAAAGACCGCAATACGGTGAAGAATTTTCTCCGCCAGTGGGAGCATCCTGTGGCTCAATGGTTGGTACACCAGGAGATTGGAGCCGCATCAGCGATCGACCAAATCAACAAGCTGCGAAACATTGCTGCCCATGCGGACTCACCGTTACAGGATTGGCAGTATGACTTGCTGCAAGCGTTGGTAATGGGGAACGAGTCTCAGCGGGGCATCTTTCAGGAGATTTATAAAATTCAATAGCTCGATGTAATCAGGTTTCAATTTCAAGCTGACCAATGACTGCATCCTTCAAAACAGGATACATGATGTATTCAAATGGAAAGTTTGTGCCACTCACAATATTTTCAACGATTTTCCCATCTTTAAACGTGAGAATGTGTACCTCCTGCAAGGGCACAATTTGGTTTGTTGCTTGTACGCCGAAATAGTCTTTTTTGAATACTGCGGTTGCGGTAAATCGCACAACAACTTTGTCATCAACGCCAAAGATTTCATCAATCACAAACTTTTTAACCGGCCAGGCATCTGCAAACGCTGAAAAAATTTGCTTGTAGTTTTCTCGTCCTTCAATTGGGCCAGTCGGGCTTAAACCCGTTGTCACTATAATTTGTGGAGCTAACGTTTCATCAAATACTGCCAGATTTACTTTGGCAATGCCTTCATTCATAAATTGCATTGCTGTTTCAATGTTCTGTTCAACACTCATTTCGTCATCCTTTGAAGGAAAATCTTGTTCTCTGTGCTAATCAACTACCAATTCAGTTGAATTGGGCCGCCAAACTTGCGGAATTCTGCAAAGAATTTTCCTTGCGGCCCGCCCTCTGGCAAAGTTGCCAAATAAATGGCCGTTTCCGCCCCTTCTTCTGCGGTAAAGGGTGCATTGTCGCTGCCCATATCGGTTTTCAGCCAACCTGGAGAGTAAGCATTGACGAGAATATTTGTGTCATACAGTTCCTTTGCAAGTAACACAGTTAGCCCGTTTAAGGCAATCTTTGAAAGCCGATAGGATGGAGCGAGCGGATAGAAATCTGTTGCAATGGAATGGAAGGATGCCATTTCAGTTGAAACGTTAACAATGCGGCCATAGTTTTGTGCTTTCATTAATGGAATTAGAGCTTGGCAAATTTGAGCAACTGCCACAACATTTGTCTCAAGTGTTGACAGAATTTTTTGGGGCTGTACGGTAAGGACACTCTCTTCGCTAGGATCTCCTGTTGGATTAATGCCTGCATTGTTAATCAAAATATCTGCTCTGCCATAGGTTTCTTGCAACCATGATGTGAACTGCTGAATACTGGCATTATTTGTAACATCCAACGGATGAAAATCAACCTCTAATCCTTGATTTGCTAATGTTTGTTGAGCAGTTATGCCCTCAGTTTCCTTACGGCTTGTCATGACAACACGCACATTTTCAATCTGCGCCAATTTGTGAGAAATTGCATACCCTAATCCACGATTACTACCCGTAACGATCGCGATTTTTTGATTCAGCATCTCAGCTATTACTTAATTCCCTCGCTTTTAAACTAGCTGAATGATATAAATTAATCAAATTGATTGCACTAATACAAAAAATCAATGAAATCAATAAATCTTGCTTCGGTTGATCTGAATTTGCTGGTCGTATTTGAGGCTTTATATGAGGAGCGAAGTGTTACGGCAGCAGCGCAACGGTTGTATCTAGGACAGCCTGCCACGAGTGCTGCTTTGGGGCGGTTAAGACTGCTGTTTGAAGACGAATTGTTCATCCGCATTGGACGAGAAATGCAGCCGACTAGCAAAGCCTTAGAAATTGCGCCAACCCTTCTGGCAGCATTGCACCAAATCCGTCAAACCCTTGAGGGGAGGCAGCCTTTTACCCCTGAGAGATCAGAGTGCAGCTTTATGATCGCCAGTTCAGACTACACAAGCTTTGTGGTGATGCCAAAGTTCCTTGCTTTTTGCAAAGAAGCAGCACCCAACATCAACATCCGCCTGATTGGATTTGAGAAAGACGCAGTAGGAGAACTCCTAGAACAAGGTGAGGTAGACTTGGCGATCGGTGTGTTTCCGGTTCCGCCCCAACAGACTTGCCATAAAACCTTATTTCAAGAACGGTTTGTTGGCATTGCTCGCAAGGGACATCCAGCCCTCTCAAGCGAACCGTTGACCCTAGAAACCTTTGCCGCCTTGCCCCATGCGCTGACAACCATTCGCCGTGATGAAATCGGATTTATTGACCGGATTTTGTCAGCCCATAACCTCAAACGGCGGATTGCTGTAACCGCCCCCCACATGTTGCTGCTTCCCTCCCTCATTGCATCAAGCGATTTAATTGCGTCTGTTCCCTATCGAATTGCTACTCATGTTAAGCATTTTGGCACTCTCCAACAGTTTGAATTACCCATTGAGACTCATCCTTGGACAGTGACTATGCTGTGGAGTAGGCTGGTAGACAAAGATAGTGCGAATACTTGGCTGCGACAAACTTTAAGGAAAGTCTGTGCAGACCTGGATCGGGATGCAACCAACAACTCTAGTCAAAATTTCTTAACATAGACCGTATGCTCCTGTAACCTTGGCTCCCGACTGTGAGACAAAACCGTTTCTCTTTGCTCCTGTTTGCCGCGCTTACCGCTAGCGTTGCGTTTCTTCCAGATGCAGTAAGCCCCAAACCTGCCCACAGTGCAGAACGGATTTACTTTACCGTTGGCCCACTTGACCTGACAATATCAGTGGATTCCCTGGAAACCTTTGTGGAAACTGGGGAAATTACACCAGAATTGCGGCGGTACACTCGGTATCTGGATGATGAAACCCTGGAGGAATTTCAGCCTTTACTGCAACAATCCTTTGAGGTTAGCCATGTGGCGGTGGCCCAACTCGCCTATTCTCCGATCGGCGAAACCTTTTTACAGCAATTGGGAGAAGTGATTCAAACCCAATCTCGGCAAAATGGATTTTACGCAATTCGATCGGCTTTGATTCAGGCAGCACAAGATCCAGAAGGAATTACGCTGATTAATGTGATTCGCTATTTCCCGACTGAAGGACTGCGGATCAACACGCGCCAAGTCCAAGAATTGGTTCAAGAGTTTAGGATCTTACTAGAATATCAGGATGCCACCCTTCGGGCGATCGAACAACAAGCTGCCCTGGAAATGGCCCAGACTCCAGAAGATTTTACACAGTTACCAGATTTGACTCAACCAGGAGAATTTGCAGTAATCCGGCGTACCGAAACGATTACCGATGGCGATCGACCTGCCCTCAATGGTGGACGGGGACGGGTCTACGAAACTGACTTTTACTTTCCGCAAAATGTGCCAACCCCCGCTCCAGTGATTGCCATTTCCCATGGTTTAGGCTCAAACCGGGAAGAATTTGCTGAATTGGCGGCCCATCTAGCTTCCTACGGCTATGCTGTGGTCGTTCCAGAACATATTGGCAGCAACACGCAATTTAGAGAAGATGCGCTGTCTGGATTGTTTTATCAACTGTTAAGACCAGAGGAATTTGTCGATCGCCCAATTGATATCACAGTAGCATTGGATGAACTGGAACGCTTTGCCCGCAGGAATCCTGACATTGCCGGACAGCTTGACTTCAATGCAGTTGGCGTAATTGGGCATTCCTTTGGCGGTTATACCGCTTTAACGCTGGCAGGTGCAGAAATCAACCCGTTGCGGTTGGCGATCGAATGTCAGACGGATCAAATTAGTTTGAACATTTCGCTGTTGCTTCAGTGTATTGCCGAAGATTTGCCCCATTTCCCTAATGACTTACGCGATCCGCGTGTTCAAGCGGTGATTGCCATGTCGCCCGTACCCAGCGCGATTTTGGGGCCAGAAGGAATAGAAACGATCGATCTGCCAACGATGATCATTGCATCCGATAATGACTTTGTTGCCCCCGCCATTGCCGAACAAATTTATCCATTTACCTGGCTCACGACTCCAGAGAAATACTTGGCCGTTCTCTCTCCTGCCAGCCATTTAACCGTCATTGACAGCATTTTTCTAGGCACAACTTCTCCCTTAAACGAACTCCTCATTGGCCC
>PVWD01000228.1 GCA_003003615.1 filamentous cyanobacterium CCP2
GTACGGAAATGAGGGAGAGAACTCGAAATTTCACGTCTGTACGTTTTGCAAAATTAGGATGGAATGGATGGCTGAGGCGGGAGGAGGGCATATGGCAGACGAAATTAAGATGATCCGGCAAAGCGATTTGATGAATCGGCTGGTGATCGATCGCGACACGATGGAAGAAATGGGGCGGGTTGAGGTGCTGTGGATGTATCCGCCGATTCATCGGGTGTTGGGGTTTGTCTGTAAGGCGGGCTTTTTGGGCAAGCGGAAATTTGCTTATCGGCTGGCGCAAATTGCTGACCTAAAGGACGACAGTATCCTGGTGCATTCCCAACCTGATGCCACCGATGCAGAACGGGTACGCTTGTTGGAGTCAGTGCTTCAGTATGAGGTTTGGAGTGCAAATGGCGAAACACCTGATGCCACGCCCCACGAACGTATCGGTAAGATTACAGACTGTCTGTTTAAACGCAAGAATGGCAAAATTGTCCACTATTTGTTTACTTCAAACGGTTTATCTGGCATTTTGAGGGATGTTTATCAGCTTCCGCCTGCCAGAATCCTCAGCATTGGCGAGAATCGAGTCTTGGTTGCTGAATCTGTCGTTCCAATGTTGCACCTCGATCGCGAAGGAATCGTCCAAAAGCTGAATGATGTCAGGGAATTTGTCCGGGAAGAAGCGGCCTTTGAGTGGCGATCGTTGACTCGACGAGCCAACCGCATCACGGCTGGAACCAAAGAACGTTTCCAGGAAATTACTCAGCAAACCCAAGAGTTTACTCAGCAAACCCAAGAACGATCGCAGCAATTCACCGAAGAGGCGAAGTCCAAGGTCAAAATTCTGGATGAACAGCTTCAGGAATTTCCTCAAGATTGGGTCGATCGGTTGCGGAGTAAGAGCCGAACAGTGGCGGAACAGGTTAAGCAAAGGGCCCAAAACCTCAGCCAGCAGATGGAAGAGGGCATTGGAACGGTTTTGGAGCAAACGGAGGATTGGTTTGGGGAGGAGAGGAGTGAGGAAGGGGAAGTGAGGGAGAGAGGAGTGAGGGGTGAGGAAGAAAGGGAGAGAGGAGTGAGGGGTGAGGGAGAGCAGGAGGGGGAAGTGCCTGATGCTGCTGTGCGAGATCACATTGAGCAAAATGATAGTGAACGAAGTGCTGGATTGCCAGATTTGCCAGATGGGACAGTTCAGAATGCCTCTTTGCAAGATGGGGCTGCGCCAGATGATGAATGGGATGACGATGAATGGGATGATGTCTGGGGCGACTTAACCCAAAATACAGTAAAGCCTGACGATCGCCCTCAACCCTCTGCAACGGTTCAGCCATCTCCTTTTTCTATGTCATCTACTACCGCTCAGGAGCCAATCGACGCTACAAAAATTGGCTCTTCTGCAAAAATGGATAGTCAGGATAGCGATCGGTTGGATGATGATTTTGATGATGATTTTGATGATGATTTTGATGATGAGCTAGAAGAAGGTAGACCAGAAAAAGATCAGCCAGAAGAAGATGATGAACCTTGGATCTAGAGATTAGATTTAGAGAAATGTACAGACCTATCGGAAGTGGAAAGTCATAACCTGTGGGAGGTTGGGTCGATCGCGCTGAGGGTATCAATCGACAGATTGCGGATTTCCAGGCTGGAAGGCGAAGAAACGATCGTATCGACACACAGTTCGATTTCTGTATTTGCAGCCTCAGTTGGGCAAGCCGCCACCGGAGATGCCAGTAAATGTGCCAACAGCAGAACAATCACCAACCCTACGGCAAGCGCAATTTGCTTCCAATACGTTGTTGGTTTCAAGGCTTGAGCGATCGGGCTATGCGTTATCAAAGGAATGAATTGTTTCCAGTCGATCGGTGCGACCCGGTTTACCTCTTTATCCGTCAACCCTCTGTGGGTTGCCCAGACCATAAACTGTTGCTGATAATTCACAATCTCATCATCCGACAAACTCTTGGGCGTATCCACCCAAATTAAGAGGGGATTCACACCAGGAGTTTTATGGGTAATGGTTTCAAGATAATTTGCTTTGACAAGCTCCAGCTTTGGGCAAACGGTGCGAAAAGTCGCAGGATTGGCACCTTCAATGGCAGGGGCGGTATGAAGCGGAAACCGCACAATCCGGTTTTGCATCGGCTGACCGTCTGAAGTACGGAACAATGCTGGATAGCCCCAGCCATACAGCACCAGTTTTGTCACCTCTTTCAGTTCTTCGTTTGGGCTAATCATGGACACCATCCTGCTGAGCGACTTCCTCCTCAACCTACCCTTGGGAGAAGCCGTTTCCGGAGACTGTTCCACTGCCTTGACTGAAGCTTTACTGAAGTAACCCCATTGCTGGGGTTTTATGAATTCCGGTTTACACTGCCTCCAATGCAAAAAACGTTTCAAAGATCTTTTCGCTGACGCTGTTCAGGCGGCTCTGGGTTTGGTCAAGAAATTCGTGCAGACCACCCTGAATTACCTCCTCAATGGTGATAAATTCTAGTTCAGAGCGGAGCCGTCCCAGCGTGCGTTCGGCTGGGTTTGTCCAGCGGCCGGTGGAAGTGCCAGAAATTTCATGCAGCGACCACTCCGCTTGCAGCAGGCAAAACAAAACCGATCGCGGAAACTCCCGATCTAAAAGCAGGAAATGGGCAACTTCTTGGGGCGTAATTCGGTGCTGGCATTTGCGATACATTTCATAGCCGCTCGCCGATTTCAGCAAAGCAATCCACTGGAGTTCGTCTAACGTTGTGCCAATATCCTGGACTGAAGGCAGCAGAATGAAATACTTCACGTCTAGAATTCGAGCGGTTTTGTCTGCCCGTTCAATCAGCCTGCCAAGTTGCCCAAAGTGCCATCCTTCATTGTGGGACATGGTGGCATCCATAATGCCAGCAAACAAGTGGCTCGACATTTTCACCTCAGAAAAGAACTCCGATAGCCCTGCGAGTTGCGGAGCCGGGGAGGCATCTTTCACCTGGTGGTAAAACGTATTCACCTGTTCCCACATTTCTGAGGAAATGATTTCTCGCACCGATCGCGCATTTTCTCTCGCTGCCTTAAGGCAAGAAATAATCGAATTGGAATACTCGGCATCAAAGGCAAGAAACTGCACCACATTCTCGGCAGTGGCTTCTCCATAGCGTTCCTTAAACAGAGCCAAATCGCCCGTTGTTAAAACGACCGGATTCCATTGCTGCTGGGTTCCAGGCGGAGAGTCTAGCAAAAGGTTAAGGTTGACATCGATAAAGCGGGCAATGTTTTCGGCCCGTTCCACATAACGATTGAGCCAGTAGATTGAATCTGCAACGCGGCTGAGCATGGGGGAGTAGAGAGTAGGGAGTGGGGAGTGGGGAGTAGGGAGTGGGGATAAAGGGTAGAGACGCGAAATTTCACGTTTGTACGGAATGGGGAGCGATCGATTTTTAACTTTGAGATTGGGTTTGAGTTTGGGTTTGAGATTGGGAGAGCGTATGTCCGACGACCCAGGTGTCTTTACTGCCGCCGCCTTGGGAAGAATTGACGACGAGGGAACCTTTGCGGAGTGCAACGCGGGTGAGTCCACCAGGATTGACGTAGATATTATCGTCTTTGCCGTAGAGGATGTAAGGGCGCAGATCCACATGGCATCCAGCAAAGTGATCTTCAAACAGGGTGGGCACTCTAGACAAACAAAGCGTGGGTTGGGCGATGTAGTTTCGCGGCTTTGCTTTGATGCGATCGGCAAATTCTTCTCGCTGGGTGGGGGTAGCATGGGGGCCAACCAACATTCCATATCCGCCGGATTCACTTGCCGCTTTGACAACGAGGCTATCCAGGTTGGTAAGGACGTGCTGTAGTTGGTCAGGCTCCCAGCAAAGATAGGTGGGCACATTGGGAAGAAGCTGATCTTCTCCTAAGTAGTACTGGATCATTTGCGGCACATAGGCATAAATCACTTTGTCATCGGCGATTCCTGTTCCCAGCGCGTTGGCAATGGCCACTCGTCCGGCTCGGTAAACTTCCGTTAATCCGGGGACTCCCAGCAAAGAGTCTGGCCGAAACACAAGTGGATCAATAAAGTCATCATCAATGCGGCGGTAAATCACATCGACCCGGCTCAGCCCTTTTGTCGTCCGCATTTGCAAATAGCCATCTGCCACCACCAAATCCCGCCCTTCCACAAGCTCCACGCCCATTTGCTGCGCCAGGAAGGAATGCTCAAAGTAAGCAGAGTTATACATTCCAGGGGTCAGCACCACAACCGTTGGATTGGGCAGGCCCGCAGGAGCCAGATCCAGCAACGTTCCCAGCAATTTACCCGCATAATCATCAACGGGCCGAATGGCCATCCGGTTAAACACCATTGGAAACGTAGACTTCATCACCCGACGGTTTTCCAACACATAGGACACGCCAGAAGGACAGCGCAAATTATCTTCCAACACATACCACTGCCCATCTCGATCGCGTACCAGATCGGTTCCGGTAATATGGCACCAAATCCCTTCGGGAGGCTTCAACCCCAGGCAGGGCTTTAAAAATCCAGTGGCAGAGTGAATCAGTTCTGCCGGAATTACCCCGTCTTTGATAATTTTTTGGTCGCCGTAGATATCGCTCAAAAACAGGTTGAGGGCATAAATGCGCTGCTTCAACCCGCGTTCAATCCAATCCCACTCGTTGGCGGGCAAAATACGAGGAATGATGTCAAAGGGCAGAATGCGTTCTGTTCCCTCATTGTTGCTGTAAACGTTGAAGGTGACACCCAGCTTGAATAGAGCAGTTTGGGCGGCTTGCTGTCGCTGATGTAACTCTTCAAGGGATAAGGAGCTAATGCGTTTCGTTAGCAGAGCAGCTTCCGGGCGGGGCTGTCCCTGCGTTACAAATAGCTCGTCGTAGAAATCGCCGGGGTCATATTGGTCAAAGCGCACTGTCAAATTGCATTCTTTCTATGGGTTGACAAGAGGTTGATAAACAAAAGGTTGACTGGCAAAAGGTTGATAAGACAAGGGTGAGCAAACTGACGACGATCGCAGTCAAAATCGCTAGATATAATTACAAACGGCAATTTGCAAACGCGATCGGCCGGCAGGTGGCTATCCCTCCAAGCAGAGGCTCTGCCTTCAGGTAAACATGTCTCATGTGTGCATATCTTACCGAATACCATGCTTCACCAATAGTTGCTAACGATGCTACCGGGCTGTAACTCAGGATACGAACCGAGGTAACTTTTCCTTGAGAAAGAATTTATCATCTGCTGATCAGGCGATCGGTAAAGGAGGCTGCATCGGGTTGGGTTGAGATGTCTAGAATGAAGCTATGGGCAGATTGGCATCAAATTCAGCGAAGCTATGGCATATGTTTCCAGCCTTGGCAAAGGGCAACGCATTTACTTAGAGAACCAAGACCAGCAAACGATCGTCACCTTAAGCAGTCGTGCTTCTGGGCAACAGCAAAGCCAACAAAGCGGTTTTATCACTGGAGAATGGATTGCGCCTCCAACCTTGTTTCGGACATCAGCAGGAGGAATCATCCAAATTGAGACAGCCCAAGGGCGATCGTATATTCAGGTGCAGGCTGGGGGAATGCAAATACTCAGCAAAGCTCCTGCGTTGCAAGATGCAGATGTGGTGCCGATGGAATCTGAAGCGGAAGATCGCTCTTTGACTTCAATGGAGCCAATAAAACCAATGAAGCCAATGAAGCCAATGAAACCAATGAAAATGGGCGATATGGAAATGCAGATGAACCCGATGCAAATGCAGATGGGCAACATGCAAATGCGAATGGGAGAGCCATCCTCTGCTGCGTCTGCTTCCGAGGCTTCAGTGCAGCGATTCTGTACCCAGTGCGGTCATTCTGTGGCCCCAGAAGATAGATTTTGTGGGCATTGTGGGCATCAGTTGAAAGAGTGAGCGCAAGACTTTTTAGTCAGTCAGGTTTAGTCAGTTAGGGTGCAAAAAGCTTGGATGAATGGAACGATCGCGTTTCAGTGGCAAGATCGGGCTGATGAAATTTGACAAGCACAAATTGCCGAACGAAAATCCTGCTTGGCGTTGATGCAGAAAGTTTTACTATAGAAGTAGTTTTAAGAAATGTAAAAGAAGCGATCGTGACGACTCAAACGCCTTTAACCCCAACGGAATTTCCCCCGCTCGAACTGCACCACTGGTCATGGCAAGGACACCAAATTGGCTACACCGTCCAGGGGGAAGGACAGCCGATCGTCCTAATTCACGGCTTTGGGGCATCGGTTGGGCATTGGCGAAAAAATATTCCTGTGCTGGCGGCTGCCGGATACAAAGTATTTGCGATCGATCTGTTGGGATTTGGCAAGTCAGACAAGCCACTTTTACCCTACACAATGGAGCTATGGCAAGAACTCCTCAAGGATTTCTGGGCAGCCCACATTCAGGAACCCGCCATTTTTATTGGCAATTCGATCGGGGCACTGCTGGCATTAATGGTGTTGGCAAACCATCCTGAAATGGCGAAGGCAGGCGTATTGCTGAATGCGGCCGGCGGGCTGAATCACCGTCCTGAAGAGTTGAACCTGCCGCTACGCTTCGTCATGGGCACGTTTACAAAATTGGTGAGTTCACAGCTTTTGGGCACGTTTTTGTTTAACCGGATTCGCCAAAAGCCTCGTCTTCGCCGCACTCTGTATCAGGTTTATCGCGATCGATCGGCCGTCACCGATGAGCTAATTGATCTGATTTATGAGCCTGCTTGCGATCCGGGGGCACAGAAGGTCTTTGCCGCGATTTTGACTGCACCTCCGGGGCCCAGACCGGAAGATCTGCTTCCTAAAGTCAAACAACCCCTGCTTGTGCTTTGGGGCGAGGCTGACCCCTGGACTCCTATTACTGGCTCTAAGCTTTATCAAGACCTGGCTCAGCAAGCTCCCGCTCAGGTTCAGTTTCAGCCCATTCCTGACACCGGGCACTGTCCCCACGATGAACGCCCTGAAGTGGTGAATGCCGCCATTTTAGAGTGGCTGAAGGAATTGCAAAATTAAGCAAATGGTTTTACCCACTGTCATTTTGCCTGGATACCTGGCCGGATCACCTCCTTATCAGGAAATGGAACAAGGGCTGCGGCAGCTTGGCGTTCCGACGGTAACAGTTCCCTTAAAGCGGCGAGATTGGTTTCCGACGGTTGGCGGCCGATCGATGTTGCCCATTCTCCAACGGTTGGATCAGACTGTGAAACAGGTGATGCACGAAACCGGGAGCGATCGGATTAACTTAGTGGGGCACTCCGCCGGAGGGTGGATTGGTCGGATTTATCTGGGTGATATTCCCTACGATATTCATCCAGGAGATGCTGGAAAACCCTGTCTCTGGCAAGCCCATCCGCAGGTGGGAACTTTTGTCACGCTGGGAACCCCCCACGTCAGTCAGGAACGCTGGACGAAGCGCAACCTGGATTTTGTTAAGCTCAACTATCCAGGGGCGTTTTATGCAACGCTGCGGTATGTGTGCGTGGCGGGAAAGAGCGTGTATGGCGATCGGTCTTTTGGGAGTTGGTTTGCCCGAAGCAGCTACGAACTCACTTGTGGACAGGGAAACTGCTGGGGAGATGGCATTACACCCGTTGAAGCGGCCCATTTGGCAGGAGCAGAAAACATCACCCTAGATGGCGTACTCCATTCCCCCCGACGCGGCAAGCTCTGGTACGGCTCCCCTGAAATCGTTAAAGTTTGGGCAGAATATTTGACCTGAACCGATCGAGATTTTTAAGAACTGTTACGATCCGTTAAACTACTCATAGGTTCATTACACGAGTAGCCTTCGACCCATGCTAACGGAACTTCTTCCTTTTCAATTCAAGCTAGATACAACGCTTTTGGCTGGCATTACCTTGTGGTCGTTGGCTCTGTATCTGGGTTTTTTCCCGGTCAGCGAATGGCTGATGGATCGGTTGGCGCAATGGATGAATTTTGCCGAACGATCGCTTTACATTTCTGTTGAAGAGTTTGAGCGGACTCGCAAAGGTAGAGAGTCTCAGAATGCGTTTTTGGCTTCCTTGCTCAGCATTGTGCCGTTTTTGGTGGCGGGCGGCTTGTGCAACTGGTTAGTGGAAGTCACATTAGATAAGAGTTGGACAATTAGCACGGGAATCATTGCCTGCATTGGCTGTGCTGTCTATGAGCTGGGCCGACGAGACGGGCAGGAAAATCGAGGGTAAGCATGTTTAACCCATGAATTAAAGAGCCTGCTTCAAGCTAGCAACTCATCCACAGCAATGTTGAAGCCTAGTAAAACTCGCTCGGTTTTCACTACATCCCCCGACACAAAAACCTCGCGGCGGCTGGATGTAATCACCATTACCCAGAGAATTTCTGGATAAATTAGCCAAACCTCTTCACCACCCGATGCCAAGTATTCCAGAGCTTTGGCAATCATGTCTTCGGCCAGGTCAGTAGGAGAGATAATTTCAGCAGTGAGGGGAAAGCTTTGCGGCAGAACTTTGGCTTCACCGTACTGGGCAACCAGTTCCGGGGTTAGGTAAGCAACATCAGGCGATCGACCTTGTTTTTGAGTACGACAAGGAGCCTCTGTGTAGACCTCTCCGCCATCACCGTTGGAGTCTTTATAATTTCCCCAGCATCGGGCCAGCTTTGATTGAACCCGACTATGTTTTAACGTCATTCCAGTTTTTTCGACTAACGCTTCATCAACCCACTCCGTCCGCTCTGGTGGGTTTTGCATCCAATCTTCCAACGAGTGGATTGACCCATCAGCCTGAGCTTGATTGGGTAATTTGGCTGCCACCATCCGTCGTTCCCCCTGCAAATCCTACTTCTAACCATAACCCGATCGCCCTTGAATTCCTGTCATTTGGGTCATGCTCCATTTTCCTTTTATGCTCAAACTAGGAATTATTTGAATCATTTTGTCGATCGCTGGACTGAAACTCATGACAACTCCCCACATTGCACCCTATGGCTCCTGGAAATCTCCCATTACTTCAGATTTAATCGTGGCGGGCAGCCTGCGGTTGGGAGAAATTCGGCTGGATGGGGAAAACATTTACTGGAGTGAAGGCCGACCCACGGAAGGAGGGCGAAATGTGGTGGTGCGGCGAACCCCTGATGGGCAGACGACTGACATCACGCCAGATGTTTCATCTTCAGATGTTCCGTTTAACGTGCGAACACGGGTACATGAATATGGCGGCGGGGCTTACATTGTGGCAGATGGGACGGTCTATTTTTCTAACTTTGCCGATCAGCGATTGTATCAACAAACGATCGGTGAGGTTCCGGTTCCCCTGACTCCTGAAGGAGTAGATCTGCGCTATGCCGATGCTGTGCTGGATTCTGCTCGAAATCGGCTGATTTGCGTGCGGGAAGACCATACGGTGGAAGGACACGAACCTGAAAATACGATCGTTTCCATTGCCCTAGACTCAATCAACGGGGGCACGGTTCTGGTATCGGGCAGCGATTTTTATGCCGTGCCTCGCCTTAGCCCAGATGGAACGCAGCTTACCTGGATTAGCTGGAACCACCCGAATATGCCCTGGGATGGCACAGAGCTATGGGTGTCCGAGGTGAAGGCAGACGGTTCGCTGGGGCAAGCAGAGTGTATTGCTGGAGGCGAAACAGAATCAATTTTTCAGCCGGAGTGGTCGCCCGATGGGGTGCTGTATTTTGTTAGCGATCGAACGGGTTGGTGGAATCTGTATCGGTGGCGTGAAGGGCAAATTGAGCCGCTCTGCGAAAAGGATGCGGAGTTTGGCTTACCGCTCTGGGTGTTTGGTATGACGACCTATGGGTTTGAGTCGGCAGAGAGCTTGGTTTGTGCCTATACGGAAGCCGGAATTTTGCATCTGGGGCGGCTGAACCCTCAAACGCGTGAACTCACCGAAATTGAAACCCCCTACTCCCTCATTTCTGGACTGCGGGTTGCTCCCGGATATGCGGCATTCATCGGTGGTTCAGCCCTACAACCTTCGGCGATCGTCCGGCTTGATTTGCAAACCGGCCAAATTGAAGAATTGCGCCGCTCCAGCAGTGTGGATGTTGATCCGGGTTATTTGTCTGAACCAGAGGTAATTGAATTTCCCACTGAAAACGGTTTAACCGCCTACGCCTTTTACTATCCTCCCAAAAACAAAGACTACACTGCTCCAGCGGGTGAGTTGCCGCCCCTTTTAGTCAAAAGTCACGGTGGCCCAACCGCAGCCACCTCTGCCTCATTTAATCCCGGCATTCAATATTGGACGAGTCGCGGCATCGGCATTTTGGATGTCAACTATGGCGGCAGTACAGGATATGGACGAGCCTATCGGGAACGGCTGAAAGACAAGTGGGGCATTGTGGATGTCGATGATTGTGTCAATGGGGCTAAATATTTAGTCAACCAAGGGCGGGTAGATGGCGATCGGCTTTGTATTGATGGCGGCAGTGCGGGCGGATATACCACGTTAGCAGCCCTTACTTTTCGAGATGTATTCAAGGCGGGGGCTAGCTACTACGGGGTTAGTGATTTGGCAGCCCTCGTCAGGGATACGCACAAATTTGAGTCACGCTATTTAGATGGATTGATTGGCAAATATCCGGAGCAGGCAGAAATTTACACCGCTCGATCGCCCATTCACCATATCGATCGGCTAAACTGTCCCGTCGTTTTCTTCCAGGGCAATGAAGACAAAATTGTTCCCCCCAATCAGGCAGAACTAATGGCAGAAGCCCTCAGAGCCAAAGGACTTCCCGTTGCCTATGTTCTCTACGAAGGGGAGCAACACGGCTTTCGCAAAGCCGAAAACATTAAGCGCACCCTCGACGGAGAAATCTATTTCTATGCCAAAGTATTTGGGTTTGAACTGGCGGATGAAATAGAACCGTTGGCGATCGAGAAT
>PVWD01000229.1 GCA_003003615.1 filamentous cyanobacterium CCP2
CATTTGCCCAATCACATCCCCCAAACGGTAGCCCTCATCCTGCCGCGCCTGGAGATCTTCATCGCTCATTTCCCCCGTGTAGCCCAGCACATGCGCCGCCAAATCTCCATAGGGATAGTTCCGCACGGCTTCCGGTTCAACCTGCACCCCCTTCATCTCCTGGCTAAACTCTGCGAGGGCCGTCACCTGCGCCGGACTCAAACCTCTGGCAATCCGCACCCGCACCGGAGAGTTATAGCCTGCCTGCTCCAAACGGTCTTCAATTTCTTGCAGGGGAATATTCAGGACATCTGCTAGGCGGGGTAAGATGGGCTGCCATTCCTCCTGGCGGTTGGCGATGGGCCATAAAAAGACCGCATAGGATAAACGATTTCCGGCCAGCACGCGCCCCTTCCGGTCTAAGATTCTGCCCCGTTCGGGCTGGCGTGGAATCAGGCGAATCCGGTTATCGTCTGCCAATTGGCGGTTTCGATCGCCCTGAAGCAGTTGCAAGTATGCTAGGCGAGAAGCAATGCCCCCCACCATGACGACTGTGAGCATCACCATCACCATCAACGACTGATACCGCCGCCCAACGGTGCGCCCGTTAGTGTGTTGAGCATAGGGGGAATGTTGAGATAAAGCCATAGACAGTCGCTTGTGTATGTAACCCTTGAAGTAGGGAAAAGTGCCTTCATCAGTCTACCGTTAGTTTTTCCCTTCTTTGGCGGAGTAGAAGATTGGTTTGACGGATTGTTCCTGCTTCGAGGTGGTTTTCTGGCATTTGTCTGGGGTTGGCAATGTCAAATCCTTTTTGCATCTTTTTGATTCGCATCCTTTTGAGATGTCATGAAAACTTTCAGTGTAAGGAAGAGTAATAAATGTCTAGGGTGTGACGAGAGGGTAGCAAAACTTGCGGTATGCTATGGGACGAAAATTAGTAGCCGATCGATCGCCGTTTATCTGCCCAATCCCGTTTTCTACCGTAGTTACTAGGTTTATTGGGGGAATGTCTCAACTATGTCGCAGACCGTTGTACAAGACCGAACGATCGCCGAAACCGACACCAAGCTAGACGTAGAACTACGAAAGGTATTCAAAGTCTTTGATGGGGAAGCTGCCGTTCGGGGGATTGATCTGGATGTGCATCAAGGGGAGTTTTTTAGCATCCTGGGGCCGTCTGGCTGCGGCAAAACGACAACGCTTCGGCTGATTGCTGGTTTTGAAGAACCAACAGGCGGTGAAGTGTTGATTCGGGGACAGTCGATGCTGAATGTGCCGCCCTATCGTCGCCCAGTGAATACCGTTTTTCAGAGCTATGCCCTGTTCAACCATCTGAACGTTTGGGAGAATGTGGCGTTTGGGTTGCGCCTCAAAAAGAGCAGTAAGGCAGAACTCCAGGAGCGAGTCGGTGATGCATTGCAGCTAGTGAAAATGGAGTCTTTTGCCCGTCGCTATCCAGCTCAATTATCGGGGGGACAGCAGCAAAGAGTGGCTTTGGCCCGTGCCTTGGTTAATCGTCCGACGGTGGTTTTGCTGGATGAACCGCTTGGCGCGTTAGATTTGAAACTGCGGAAAGAAATGCAGGTGGAATTGTCGAACCTGCACCGGGAACTGGGTGTGACGTTTGTGATGGTGACGCACGATCAGGAAGAAGCCCTGAGTTTGTCCGATCGCATTGCGGTGATGAATGCGGGCAAAATTGAGCAAATTGGCTCCCCCAGCGAGATTTACGAAAATCCCAAAACTCCGTTTGTGGCAGATTTTATTGGCGATACGAATCTTTTTCAGGGGCGGATCGCGACGACCCATCCTGCTGCGATCGAAATTGTGACGGAGAAGGGGTTAAAAATTTGGGTGAAGCCGCAAGCGGCATGGAACGGTTCGCCACCAATGGATGTGGTTGTGAGCGTTCGTCCAGAGAATATTCATGTGGGAAGCCACGAAGCAGATGATCAGATGAACTGCTATGAGGGTACGTTAAAGAACGTGATGTATCTCGGTACGCACGTTCACTATGTTGTGGAGCTGCTAACGGGCGATCGGCTGACGGTAATGCAGCCCAACCGCTCGGCATCCTTGCATCTTCATGCCCCCGTTCAGGTTTACTGGTCTGCCCAGGATTGTTTAGCCCTGTCGGCTTGAGTGGGCAGGAGGTCATGATTCAAAAGGATGATTTTAGTCAGAGTGGTGCTATACCGCTCCCTAAAAGTGGCTGCTCCACACTACAACTAATGATGTAGCAAGACTCGATCAGGTCAAGAATCATGCCTCCAAAACCATATTGGAATGTTCGTTCCGATAGTCGATCGCCCAGTGCTCACTTTACCCGGCGACGGTTTCTTCAAGCCTCTGCTGCTGCCGTATCGGGGGTCGCTTTGTCAAATTGTGCCCGCAACCTATCGACAGGTTCCCAGGGAGCCAATTCACCAGAAGCAAGGGGGGGTTCCAATAGTGGAGCAGACAACACACTCCACATCTACACCTGGGCAAATTACATTGATGAGGAACTAATTCAAAGCTTTCAGGATGCCACTGGAATTCGGGCGATCGTGGATATTTATGATTCCAACGAAGTGATGCTAACCCGATTAGAAGCCGGAGGGGGCAGTGCTTACAGCATTGTTTATCCCTCTGACTATGCGGTAACGCAGATGATTGAAAGCGACCTGCTGGCACCCTTGGATCAATCCCAACTGACTGGGTTAAACAATCTCAAAGCACAATGGCAAAACCCTACTTACGATCCGGGGAATGCCCATAGCGTTCCGGCAACCTGGGGCACGACTGGCTTAATTTATAACCCAGAACTGCTCGGTGCAACGCTCACGGGTTGGGACACGTTGTATGACAATATTGGCAGTCTAACTCGCCAAGTCACCTTAATTAATGATGTGCGCGAGGTGATGGGGGCAACTTTGCAATACTTGGGCTACTCCCTGAACTCAACTAATCCCGATGAGATTGAAGCAGCCTACGAAAAGCTATTGGAACTGCGACCGACGATCGCTGCCTTCTTAACGAACGGTTGGGAAGATCAGCTTGCCAGTGGCGACTTGACCGTAGCAATGGCGTATTCCTCTGATGCCCTTGCCCTGATCGAAGAAAACCCTGGTTTAGAGTACGTTGTTCCTGAAACCGGAGCTTCCCTCTGGACGGACACCATGGCCATTCCCAAAACCGCTCCTAACGTGGATGCTGCTTACCAGTGGATCAACTTCGTCATGGAACCGGAAAACTCCGCTCGACTCGTCGAACGCCTCAAGTTTGCCACCCCCAGCCAAGCCGCCTTCGACCTGCTTCCCAACAACCTGAAAACCGACGACGACCTCTTCCCCCCTGACTCCATCCTCCACAAAACAGCAGAAGTTGCTGTTGTTCCACCTGATATTGCGGATTTGTACGATCGGTATTGGACACAGTTGACGAGCGGGTAAGAAATGCGAATTCAATAAAGTTCTCAATTTCCGCAGTAGGGGCTTGGCAATGCCAAATCCCTTGTATGGAAGCGCAATGATCAGCGAGACTGCTGATAGACCCGTCAGGAGTGAGACATTCTGACAAGTCCCTAAGGCTAACCAAGCCTGCATGTAGACCAGACCTCAGCCTGACGGTGCGCTGTTTGCTTCCACTCCAGCGGAGTCTGGACCAGTATCATAGGATGCTCTTCGCCAGTGCATCACTCTGCATTGACAAGGACAGAACCGCATCTGGAGCTTGAGATTCTACACTCATGGAGGTGCCTTATGCCCCCCTGCACGCTCGGTCTCGATATCAGTAAAGTCAACATCCATGCCGCCTTGCTCATCGAAGGACGATCGCCCCGAGGCAAGGTGGTCAGCAACGATGCCAAAGGACACCTTGCCTTGTTGGAGTGGTTACGCGCATCACAAGCTAGAGCAGTTGCATTGTTGCCTGGAAGCGACCAGTCCCTATGGGCACCCCCCTCGCCGGAACTAGAGCAGTTGCAACAGTTGGAACGACGCTTGCAAGCACTTGAGCAGATGATTGCCCAGGAGAAGAACCGACTCGAAAGTGCAGCCCCTTGCCTGCACGCTGACATTGAAGCTCACATTGAGTTCATGCAACAGCAACACAGCCAATTGCGCCAGCAGCTGCAAGACCACATTGACCAGCACCCCGACCTGCAACAGCAACAACACCTGCTCGATTCGATCCCAGGCATTGGCAAAGACAGTGCTGCTCGAATTTTAGGAGAACTGGGGCACTGGCAAGCCTTTGGTTCGGCTCGACAACTGGCAGCTTATGCGGGCATCACCCCTCAGGAGAAGACCTCTGGCAGTTCGGTTCACGGCAAGACGCGCCTGTGCAAGTTGGGTAGCCCTCGCTTGCGCAAGCTGTTGTTTTTCCCTGCTTTGAGTTTGCTGCGCTGGAGTGTGCCGATTCGGCAGTGGCGGAATGCGTTACTCCAACGGGGCAAAACCAAAAAGCAGGTGGTGGGGGCAGTCATGCACAAAGTCATCCGTTGGGTTTTTGGTGTGCTCCATTCACAGAAGCCCTTTGACCCGGCTTTGGCTTTCCCCAACTCACCTGCTTGACTTTCCCAAAAATGCACAGTATCTACCAGGAATGATTGCAGGATGCTTTTTGTACGAGCAACATGCGGTTGTGTAGTAACGCCCGACAAGTTTACCTTTAGGTTAAGACAAGTTCTAAAACGATCGACTTCTAAAATGATCGACCATTTCAAGATTTGAGCGAATCGCAGGCTTGTTAAATAATGTGGGCAGAAGTAATTTGGACAGAACCAATCCTGAAAACCGCCTTAACAAAACTCAATAATTGATTACAATGAGCTAAAGATGCCCAAAAGCTGAGTTTGGCAATTTCATGCAGTTAAAGCGAGCCGAAGCAAGTTCTCCAATCACGTCCCTGCTCATCATTGCCCCCTTCTTTTTGTGGGGAACCGCAATGGTCGCAATGAAGGGAACCATGCCCCACACCACACCACTGTTCATGGCAGGGGTACGCCTCTTGCCTGCGGGCGTGTTGATCTTGATTGCGGCTGTCTTCATGGGTAGAGCAACCCCAAAAGGCTGGAAAGCATGGCTATGGATTGCCCTATTTGGCTTAGTAGATGGCACTTTGTTTCAAGGCTTTCTTGCCGAAGGACTGATGCGAACCGGAGCCGGGTTGGGGTCTGTGATGATTGACTCTCAGCCGATCGCCGTTGCATTGATGGCGCGGGTTCTGTTTGGCGAAATGATTGGGCTGTGGGGCTGGTTGGGCTTGTGCTTTGGTGTCGTGGGAATCAGCTTACTTGGCTTGCCCAAAGCCTGGATTATGGGATTGCTGCACGGCGATGGAGCAGTTTTAAACCTGGGCGGCAACCTTTGGGAGCAACTCACCCACAACGGGCAATGGCTCATGCTGTTGGCAGCTTTGTCAATGGCAGTAGGAACCATTTTGGTACGGTATGTCTGTAAGTATGCTGATCCAGTCACCGCAACAGGCTGGCATATGGTGTTTGGCGGCATTCCCCTGTTCTTAGGGTCTGGATTTTGGGAATCGCAGCAGTGGGTGAATTTAAATGGGGGAGACTGGCTAGCTCTGGGTTATTCCACTATTTTTGGCAGTGCGATCGCCTATGCTTTGTTTTTCTATTTCGCCTCCAGCGGCAACCTCACAAGCCTGATCTCCCTCACTTTCCTTACGCCCATTTTTGCCCTCCTTTTCGGCAATCTCTTTCTGGGCGAGGTATTAAATTCAATTCAGTGGTTTGGGGTCAGCCTGACGTTAGTGAGTATTTACCTAATTAACCAGCGCGATCGGCTCTTGCAGCAGTTCAAGCGGGGTCAGGAGTACGCTGCTTCTCAAGCAGAGGAAGGATTGAATTTGGTTCAAAACCGATCGGCCGCCATTGAAGTTCCCTCGGAAATTTCATCGAGATAGGTACTTTCAGGTTAGAGTTGAGCCAGTATGGAGGTGGGTTGTTAACCTGTTTCTGTACTTGTGGGCAACTTATGTGGGTAACGATCGCCCCTGCCTCCTTCATGATGGTTTATTGCTCCAGGCTATTCCTAGTCACCTGTCTGCTCAGTGGCAGTTTGGTTCATCAGGCAAATCTGTCTACTGTTTACGCTGCGGTCAGTTCTGTACAATTTGTCCAATCTCCTACTCAATCTCCCTCTATCCCATCACCCACAGATCCAACATCCTCCCCTGAGGCTTCTCCTGCCTCTGAGAGCAGCTTTTCCCCCTGGTTATGGTGGCTGACGATAGCTCTAATCCCACTTGCCCTAGTGGGTGGCGTTTTTTATGGGGCACAGCGAGGCTATCATCGGCAACACATTTCAAAGCAGCGAGAAGGCCGATCGGTTCCTGCCTCTGAATCAAGCGAGATGCCCCCAAGCAGGGAAGACGCAAAAAATCAGCAAAGAGACGATCGGCATTGGGTTGAGCAAGGGCAAGTTTCATCGAATTTAAAGCGATCGGCTTCCTTGCCAGAGGATCTCACCGTTTCGGAAACGGCCCGCCTGAGCCGAGTCGATATTGTCGAAGCTCTGTTGCATGAGTTGCATAGTCCAGATGCCACCAAACGACGAAAGGCAATTTGGGAATTAGGACAACGTGGTGATTCTCGTGCCGTTCAGTCATTAGTGGATCTGATGGTTGATTCTGATTCGCAGCAACGTAGCTTGATCCTCGCCGCCATCTCAGAAATTAGCATTCGCACTTTAAAGCCGATAAACCGGGCCCTGCTCCTATCAATTCAAGACGATAGTTCAGATGTCCGCAAGAATGGAATTCGAGACGTGTCTCGTTTGTTTGAACTGGTGACGCAAATGAGCCAACTCTTGCAATATGCGACGAGTGATGCTGATACAGAAGTCCGAGAAACCGCAGAGTGGGCCTTGTCACAACTTAACCGGATTCGTCCGCTCCCCGGAACGGAAGGGCTACCTAACTCGCCCCATCGGAATGGTCCTTCTCAGCTAGAAGCCACCTCTGAGCCTCAGTTGCCCTTATCTGAGGAGACGGATTAATCCTCCCAGTCTCCGCGTTAACTAACCTGGGCTAGAATGCCCTATGTTCGCCAGGTTATTACCTTGGGACTCATGCAACTGGCTAGGCTAAATGTTGAAGCTTGCCATGCCCTTGGTAAAACAGTGTATTCGGAACTTCACGAACCTTCTAAACCCTAGAATTTATCATCCTCACAGCCCAACTTTCCTACCTTTCTTTACTTCAGCTTGATAAAGAAACATCTAATCTTTCAGGATTTCTGTCAGGAATTAACGGTACAAGGGATGTAGTTTATCGTGTTACCTGACGCAGGGGATCGGAACGAACGCAGAGCAGAATCCATAGACTGTGTGTGCTAAATCCAATGGGTAAGCACATTTCACCAGGCTGCTGAACTGTCCGTCTCCCTTGGTTTGTGTGTAGGGATTGAGTTAAACAACACACGATCGCAGTCAGGTTAATCGATCTGCTAGTTCATCTGAGCGAGTCTATATTGGCTGGCTGACTCGGTTCTGCAACTTTTCACCTGTTTAGCGAGTCTTGGTTAATTATTCCCGAATCATGGGAAGACTAGCAGTAAGGATTAAAAAGCCCCTTGTTACCTGGAGCCATTAAAGCGAGCATTATGTCTGCAAAACCCTTCTACACAGATGCCGACTATGATGAGTCCCCCAACAATGTTGTTGACTTCCCAAAAGGTAGCAACAGCGACGATGGGATGGACGTGGAGCAGATGGAAGCCGATTTGGCAAATCTGGAAGCAGAATATTCTAGCTCTGAAAGTTTTGGTCGAGGTTTAAGTCGGCGCAGCACTGATTTAGTGCGGCTATACCTCCAGGAAATTGGCCGTGTTCGCCTGCTTGGACGTGATGAAGAAGTCTCTGAAGCTCAAAAAGTACAGCGTTATATGCGGCTCGTTGAGCTGCGTAACCAAGCGGCTGAAGCAGGGGATGCTGAAATCCAGCAGTATGTTCATCTTCTGGAAACGCACGATCGTCTCGTTGCGAATCTGAGCCATCGCCCGTCTTTAGAGCGGTGGGCATCTGAGGCAGGTGTCGCCATTGAAAACCTGAAGCCCACTTTAGCAACGGGTAAGCGGTGTTGGGCAGAGGCGGCTAAGCTTTCAGTTGAAGAGTTAGAGCAAATCAAAGCTGAAGGCACTCGTGCTAAAGATCACATGATCAAAGCCAACCTGCGCCTGGTGGTTTCGGTTGCCAAAAAGTACCAGAATCGCGGTTTAGAGCTACTGGATCTGATCCAGGAAGGGACTCTGGGCTTAGAACGCGCTGTTGAAAAGTTTGACCCCACCAAGGGCTATCGGTTTAGCACCTACGCTTACTGGTGGATTCGTCAAGGCATTACGCGGGCGATCGCTACCCAAAGCCGCACCATTCGCCTACCTGTTCATATCACCGAAAAGCTCAACAAAATCAAAAAAGCACAGCGCAAAATCTCCCAGGAGAAGGGTCGTACTGCCTCCATTGAAGATATTGCTTCTGAATTGGATATGACTCCTCCCCAAGTGCGAGAGGTGCTGCTGCGGGTTCCTCGTGCCGTCTCGCTAGAAACCAAAGTGGGTAAAGAGCGGGATACGGAACTGGGTGAACTGGTAGCTGAAGACAGTGCTTCTCCCGAAGATCGACTAATGCGGGAAGCTCTCCACCGGGATCTTCAGCAGCTACTCACTGATCTGACCAGCCGTGAACGGGATGTTATCTTAATGCGGTTTGGCTTAGGTGATGGACAACCTTATTCCCTGGCAGAAATCGGTCGAGCATTAGATCTTTCCCGTGAGCGAGTCCGTCAAATTGAAGCAAAAGCTCTCCAGAAGCTACGGCAACCCAAACGGCGAAACAGAGTTCGTGACTATCTGGAAGCCTTAACGTAAAGCAGGAAACTTCAGATCAGTTTAAGTTACTTGGGCAGACATTCCATCTGCCCTTTTCAATTGTCCGGCTTAGCTAATAAGCTGTAATGCCCCCCTTGAATTCCCCTTGGCAGGCAAGATGCCTGCGCTACGAATTACCCCATTATTTTTTGACCTCCATTGAAGAGGGTGAGGGAGGATCAAAGGATTTTTAAACGCTGCCTAGGGCACTTGTCTATCCGGTGAGTATCAAATTCAGGGTTTTACCACTGGATGCTTTCGCATCACCGACCTAGCCAAATCCCGCAACAGGGTTTTGGTGGTTTCAAAATCGACGCAGCCATCGGTAATGCTTTGCCCATAGACTAACTCGCCCAGATCCTGGGGGATAGACTGTTTTCCAGCAACGAGATGGCTTTCAATCATCACACCCAGGATGTGCTTTGAACCAGCAGCCAACTGTTCTGCTACATCTCGCAGCACGATCGCCTGACGGGTATAGTCTTTCTTAGAGTTGTCGTGGCTGCAATCCACCATAACGCGGGGATTGATCCCTAAAGCTGTGAGTTCGTGGGCAGCTTGCTGGATGTGTTTTGCATCGTAGTTAGGGCCACGCTTGCCACCTCGCAGCACAATATGCCCATCCGGGTTGCCTGTAGTGGTGACAATGCTGGCTAGCCCATCATGGTTAATGCCCAGGAAGCGGTGGGGCTGGCTAGCAGAGAGCATTGCGTTTGCAGCAGCATGTAGGCTACCGTCAGTATTATTTTTGAAGCCAATGGGCATTGATAGCCCCGATGCCATTTCTCGATGGGTTTGGCTCTCGGTGGTGCGTGCTCCGATCGCTGTCCAGGAAATGATATCTGCAATGTACTGAGGAATGATGGGATCGAGCAGTTCTGTTGCGGCGGGTAAACCCAGATGAGCCAGATCCAAAAGTAGTTTACGGGCAAGGCGTAAGCCTGTATTGATGTCGTAGCTGCCGTTCAGGTGGGGATCATTGATTAGCCCTTTCCAGCCGATCGTCGTGCGAGGTTTTTCAAAGTACACCCGCATCACAATTTCCAGATCATCTTCTAATTCCTGCCGCAGTGGCACCAACTTCTCGCCATAGGCCAACGCTGCATTGACATCATGAACAGAGCAAGGCCCCACAATCACTAACCGCCGCCGGTCTTCGTTTTGCAGAATATTGCGAATTCGATCGCGGGTATCGGATACTAACGTTGCTGCCATTTCAGTGATAGGCAGTTCCTGGTGGATCGTTGCAGGACTACTGAGGGGACGAGTCTCTACAACATGCAGGTCGTAGGTTTTTTGCATGGTATCTGAAGTAGAAGGTAAACGATCGTATAGCAAGGCGGATTTATAACCAACTCTACTGGGCAAACTAGACGGGGTATGGGGCAGAACAAAGACAGTAGAGGCTAACAGAAACGTTCCTCATACTGATTGATTGACACAGTGAACGCAACCTGATTGCTCAATGAATGAGAAAAACTGTTAGCCAGTAACATTTGCCAGCCTAGAACATTCTACCCAACTCCAAGGGGCAGTCTTGAGGAATCTCATGCGCCTCGCAGACATATCATGGTTATGTAAAGATTTATCAGGTATAGAATTTATCATCTGTTAGACCGATCGCCCTAAGTATCGATCGCCCAACCAGGCAGCCCCAGCCCCTACGGCTTCTGCAAGCGTACTAATTAACCGATAAAGAGCCACACTTCCCAGGACGATCGCTGGAGGCAGTTGGGAATCGAGGAGGGCGATTGCCGTTGCTTCAAAGATGCCAATTCCACCGGGGGCACCGGGAACCACTAATCCTAATAGCCAGGCAAAACTGAACGCACTGAGGATGAGGGGGACTTGGGTAAGGTTCACCGATGCCAACACCATCACACAAAACAGAAATCCAACTCCGCGTAGAAAAACGAAAAAGACTTCGCCTAAGATCGGAAAGAGC
>PVWD01000230.1 GCA_003003615.1 filamentous cyanobacterium CCP2
GCTGCGGGAGTTGCTTCACCGGCTGCGGCGGATGCTCCAGAGGAGGAACCTGCCTTTTGTTTCGCCTCTTCAATTTCAGCTTCGGTTTCAGCCACCAAGGCGATCGTCATCCCAACGGCGGCCATTTCTCCAGCCGGAACCACGATCGTTGCCAAATAGCCTTCATAGAAGGATTCCACATCCATGTCAGCCTTGTCCGACTCAACGATCACCACCGTTTCGCCTTTCTCAACCTTGTCTCCCGGTTCTTTAACCCACGAAACAATTTTGCCTTCGGTCATGGTGGAACTGAGGGCAGGCATAAAGATCTCATTAATCATGGCTACAGATCTCCCCGGATTTCTTCAACAACGCCATCCCGCAGCAGAATTTCCACCTGCATTTTACGAATCAAGTTATCTCCCGTTTCGACGCGGAAGAAGCCTTCTATCTGTCCTTGATTGACTTCCTGATCCATTTCAAGCAGTTGCACTTGCTGAAGCTGCTGAAGAATCTGATTTTTCTTCTCTAAGAGTTCACTTTTCTTCTGGTTCACCTGAACCTGAAGATTCGTAATTTGCTGTGCGACAACCGGATCTTCTAGGGAAGCTCCTTGCTTCTGGAAGTCAGCCAACATTCGTTGACCTTGGGCTTCCACCTGTTGAAGCTGTCCATCTAACTGATTAATTTGATTTTGTAGCTGTTGTTGCACTTCCTCTTTCCAGCGAGGGGTGACAATGACTTTTACATTGACCGCTCGTTTGAGGAGCAAATTTGATTTGGAGACTTCCATGAGCGAGGGCAAGAGAATAAATATGAAGTTAAAGAACTAAGCAAACATCTTGTCGATCATATCGTGATAGCGATCCATCACAACGGCTCTGCGGACTTTTAGGGTTTGAGTCAGCATCCCATTTTCGATAGAAAAGGGTTCTAGGAGCAGTCGAAATGGGCCGATCCGATCGTCAGCCCGATAGCCAGGTCGGTTTTTGACTTCCCGGTTCAGTTCCTGACGGAATAAATCTTGTACTACTTTACTATCCAATGAGATGGTTTCGTGTCCGGAGGGAGCAGCGGCTTCATCGGGAAGTTGCAGGTGCAGGTTTTGTTTGGCAGCCCATGCCTTGAGTGCGTCCAAATTTGGCACAATCAATGCTCCTAACGATCGCTGGTCTTGCCCCACCAGCATGATTTGGTCAATATAGGGGCTACGGATGCAGGCATTTTCGATCGGTTGCGGTTCAATGTTTTCGCCGCTCGTCAGAACGATCGTATCCTTGGCCCGTCCGGTAATGACCAAATCATCCTGCTCCGTCACCATGCCCAAATCCCCCGAATCAAACCAGCCGTCTGGGTCGATCGCCTTTGCCGTTGCCTCTGGGTTGTTGTAATAGCCCTGCATCACCTGGGGCCCACGAATCAGCACCAGTCCTTTTTGCCCTGCTGGAAGCGGTTGACGGGTTTCTGGATCAACAATGCGAATTTCCGTATCAGGCATCGGCTGCCCGTCTGCACCGCGCACATTCCGCCAAGGACGACGCACATTCGTAATGGGAGAGGTTTCCGTTAAGCCATACCCGCCCAGAATATCAATGCCGACAATTTCAAAGAAGTCTTCTAAATGATCGGCGATCGACCCACCGCCACTTACCACAAACTTGATATTGCCTCCTGTTCCCTGGCGCACCTTACTGTAAACCAGTTTGTCGCCCAGGGCATGGAGCGGAGCCAAAGCGGCCACCTGTGCCGCAGCCCAAGCCCGTTTCACCGGAGAAGGCTTGAGGTTCTTCAAGTCCAATCCTTGAACAATGCGGCGCGCTTCAATAAATTCCTGGCTGACATCTAGAAAATAGTTGACGAGTCGCTGCTTGCTGGCAGGCTGATCGCGGAATTGTTTCTGAATGCCTTCATAAATCGATTCCCATAGGCGCGGCACACCCACCATGTAGTGCGGCTTAAAGTCTTTAATGTCTTTCTTGACGTGGCGAATGTTGGTGTAAATTTGGGTGCAGCCGTGGGCAAAAATGAAGTATTCAAAGGTGCGCTCATAGCAGTGCCAGATGGGTAAAATACTCAGCACTCGTTCATTGGGCTGGGGGATGACAACGGCCGGACAGCCAATCACCTGGGAAATTAAGTTGCCATGACTCAGCATGACTCCCTTGGGGGTGCCGGAGGTGCCGGAAGTATACATTAAGGTGGCCAGCGTGTCGGGGGTTTGCTGGGTCGGCTGTAAGGAGGTTTGCGCTCCCAGTTCCAGGATTTGCGGGAAGTTTAGCACCTTGAAGGATTCATCTTCAATCACCTCGTCCGACAGCAGCACCACAAACTGAAGCGGCACATCCTTCAGCCCATGCCGGATTTTCTGAAACAGTTCCCGGTCTTGCACCACCAGGGCGATCGACCCACTATTTCGCAAAATAAACAGGAGTTCGTCCACATCTGCCTGAGAACCCCGCACCACATTGACTGCACCCGATCGCATGATGCCTTGATCTGCCACTAACCACCGGGGGCTATTGTCGGAAAACAAGGACACTCGTTGCGGATGGGGATCAGCATAGCCGGGTTGAATGCCCAAGGCCTGCAACCCCGCCGCAAATTGCAGCATGTTTTGGTGAAGTTCTGCGTAGGTGAGCTTGACTTCCGGCTGGCTATGAGGGTCGTGAACGGCTGTTACATGGGCAAACCGTTTTGCCGCGATCGTCCAAATCTCTGGCAGTGACTGGGCACGGCTATATTCAGGATCAGGTGTATAGTTTGAATCCATCGGGCTGGAAGATACACGGCCGGATGGTTGGGATGCAGATGTAGTTGATGTCATGGAATTTTCTCCTAACGAGCGGCACGCTCCCCCTTATGCTCTAGTGTGGCATCTGGAGCGACCATTAAAATTGAAAAAACTTGAAGCGATCGGCTGCTGCTTGTCTCTACCCTAGGCTTGAGCGCACTAAAATAGACAATTGGTTGGACGGAAACCCATCTGTCCTGCTGTTCGGATTTGACATTGGGATTTGCACTCTAATTCTTACCTGGAGGTTTCTATGCCTAGAGCAATTTGGAACGGTGCAGTGCTGGCTGAAAGTGACCAATGTGAAGTGGTGGAAGGAAATTATTATTTCCCACCTGATTCAATTCAGTCTCAATATTTCAAACCTAGCGAAACCCACACCACTTGCCCCTGGAAAGGCATTGCCAGCTATTACACGATCGAAGTAGATGGCAAAAGCAACAGTGATGCCGCCTGGTATTATCCTCAACCCAAAGATGCAGCAAAAAACATTGAAGGCTATGTGGCGTTTTGGCGGGGTGTGAAGGTGGAAGCCTAGGCAGGTGTTTCAGTTAGAGAACTGTAGGATTTAGATGGATTCCCTTGATGAGAGTGCGCTACGATGGAGGATCGTAGCCTATTTGCTTTTGCAATGTTGTTACTGATACGTTCTCCTGTGAAGAATAGGTAAAACTGTCCTGAGCAGCACCCATTCTCTCCGTCATCCTTTGAGTCATATGTTGATACAATTCTGCTGTTTTCTTTGTAAGCGTAATGCAAGCGAATAGTCCCCCTGCCCCGTCAACGCCAGCGATTTTAAACAACTTGCCTGATCCGCAAGTTTCAGATGGGGTTTGCCCCCGACGGACAAGGCAACAAATTGATCTACTCCTGTTGGCGATCGAAGCCCTTGATTTGGGCGGCTCAGAAGCGTTGCTGGTTGCAGCACGAGACTTGGATTTGCAAAGTTTGGTGAAAAATCGGGTGGCTCTTTGGCGGCTGCGGACGACCAACCCCCTGCGGCGAAATAGTCAGCGTCGTCCTCTGAGTTTGGCCGAGGCCAAGGCATTGGTGGTTATCATTTGCCATCTGGCACGACGGTTGACCGTGGTGATTCGGCAACTGTTGCTGTCCTATGATCAGCTTCTAGAAAAACAGCTTTCTCCAGAACACAATTTGCGCCTAGCTAGATACCTGGAACGGTTTCGGGCCCATTTTCGATCGCGAATGAACCCCAAACGGGCGGCTGTCATGGCTTACACTGACGAAAAGCTCAACGAGTTAGCCCTTGATCTGCTGGGGCAATTGTTATTCTGTACAGGAACCTTTGGAGTGCAGCGGCTCTGGAGCAGTTTGTTTGATGGAGAGGTGGCATGACGATTCAACGCCAATACAGCCTGCCCAACTGCAAATTTATCCTGGAAGGATTGACTAACGATAATCCGGTGGATGGGATGAATGCCCGCCCACGGTTGTCCATTCTTACCCAGGTTGAGTGCCATTTATCCAGCGTGGAAAAACCTTTGGCAGGGGGACGAGACTTTTTAGAGAATTTGGTAAAAGCCGTCAGCGAATACGCTCAGGATTATCTCAGTGGCATTCCCCATGCCGCACGGCGCGATCGGCAGAATGATTCTGACCCAGTGCAGCTCTACCGCATTGACAAAAACCTGCATCGCCTCTCACTCCAACCGCCCATTACCGATGACAGCAAGGTCGGAGACTTTCCGCCACCCATGGAAATCGACCTGACGACGGTTCAGCTATTTGATTTGGTGGAAGCGGTGGATCAGTTCTATGCCGATGCCCAAACTGTACCAGACCTATCATTGAGTCTGAAGCCTCTACCCAAGCGGTATGTGGTTTCCCAGGAACCCATGACCAAGCGGGCCATCCCTGCGGTTTTAGGGGTTTCTAGTTTAGCAGTGGCGGCAGCAGCGATGTTTTTCCTTCCGGCTCCTGAGGTTCGTCGTCCAGAGCAAACTCCTGACCCAGCGACCCAACAGGAATCTCCTGCATCCACCAATCCAGACGGCTCCCCCAATCCTCCCGATGCAGAGGCAGTAACTCCTTCGCCAGCAGCAGACCCTTCACCAACGGCAAATGAGGGAGCCACAAGCTCTGAACCCGCAGATCTTGATGCGATCGCAGCTAGTGCAGCCAATATTTCTGATCCTGCCGAGCTTGAAACGCTGACGACTAATCTCCAGGGCAGCCTTTACACAGCATGGGCAGAAAAGCCTGAACCGACCTTTGAGCAGCCGCTAGAGTATCGGGTGGGGGTTGACCAAAACGGACAAATTGTGGGCTATCGGTTTGTGAATGAGCCTGCCCTAACCTACCTAAACGAAATCCCCCTATCCGATGTGCAGTTTCCTACCCCTGAAGCTGGCGGGGTTGTTCCTGATTCCCTGGCTCAGTTCTTGGTGGTCTTTCGTCCTGATGAAATTATTGAAGTTAGCCCCTGGTACGGACTTCCACCCGATGCCTCTGCCCCCGCAGGAGAATCCCAGAGTGAACCCGCACCCAATGCCACAGTTGAGCCAGACGGTTCTTCCCCCTAATCCCCAATCTCAAGTGATAGGATGAATGTACACTGGGAGACATGAGTAATCCCGACAGGAGCCTTTATTTCGTTTGCCATGTTAAAGAATCTGCTGGGCGACCCCAACGCACGAAAGCTTAGGAGATATAAGAATGACATCGTGGAGATCAATCTGCTCGAAGAGGAGATTCAAGCCCTCTCAGATGAGCAGTTGACCGGGAAAACGGCAGAATTTCAGCAACGCCTGGAGAAAGGCGAATCGTTGGATGATCTGCTTCCTGAAGCCTTTGCGGTGGTGCGCGAGGCTGGAAAGCGCGTTTTGGGAATGCGCCATTTTGATGTGCAGTTGATTGGTGGAATGGTGCTGCACGATGGGCAAATTGCTGAAATGAAGACCGGGGAAGGAAAAACCCTGGTATCAACGCTGCCTGCCTACCTCAACGCCCTGTCGGGGAAAGGGGTGCATGTGGTCACGGTAAACGACTATTTGGCTCGTCGAGATGCCGAGTGGATGGGGCAACTCCACCGCTTCCTGGGGTTGAGTGTGGGACTGATTCAGCAAGGAATGACTCCTGCCGAACGCCGCAAGAACTATAACTGTGACATTACCTACGGCACCAACAGCGAACTGGGTTTTGACTACCTGCGCGATAACATGGCAACCTCGATCGAGGATGTGGTGCAGCGTCCCTTTAACTACTGCGTCATTGACGAGGTAGATTCGGTTTTAATTGATGAAGCCCGAACGCCGCTGATTATTTCGGGTCAGGTGGAGCGTCCCAGTGAAAAGTACATGCGGGCGGCTGAAATTGCGGCAGCCCTGACTCGGAAGAAGGACGAAGACGACCCGGAAGGTCACTACGAGGTAGACGAAAAGCAGCGGAATGTGCTGCTGGCTGATGAAGGTTTTATTACGGCAGAAGAGTTGCTGGGGGTAAAGGATCTGTTTGATCCGAAAGATCCTTGGGCGCATTACATCTTTAATGCCATTAAGGCGAAGGAACTCTTCATTAAAGATGTAAACTATATCGTTCGCAATGATGAAGTGGTGATTGTGGATGAGTTTACGGGGCGTGTGATGCCCGGACGACGCTGGAGTGATGGTTTGCATCAGGCGATCGAAGCTAAAGAGCGAGTCGAAATTCAGCCGGAAACCCAAACCCTAGCGACAATTACTTACCAGAACTTCTTCCTGCTCTATCCTAAGCTGGCCGGCATGACCGGAACTGCCAAGACGGAAGAGGCAGAGTTTGAAAAGATTTATAACCTGGAAGTCACCATCATTCCAACCAATCGTCCGACCGGGCGGAAAGATTTGGCGGATGTGGTCTACAAAACCGAGGAGGCGAAGTGGCGGGCGATCGCAGAAGAATGTGCGGAGATGCACGAGATGGGTCGGCCGGTGCTGGTGGGAACGACGAGTGTTGAAAAATCTGAGTTGCTTTCCCGGATGCTAAGCGAACTGAAGGTGGAGCATAACCTGCTGAACGCGAAGCCCGAAAACGTGGAGCGGGAATCGGAAATTGTGGCGCAGGCAGGACGCAGAGGAGCTGTGACGATCGCCACAAACATGGCAGGGCGCGGAACAGATATTATCCTGGGGGGTAATGCGGACTACATGGCGCGGTTGAAGCTGCGGGAATATTTTATGCCTCGTATTGTTCAGCCAGAGGACGAAGAGGGCTTTAGTGTTACCAAAGTCATGGGCGGCGGTGGTCGTCAGGGGGGTAAGGGCTTTTTGCCATCGGGCAACCAAAAGGTGAAAACCTGGCGGGCTTCTCCTCAAATTTTCCCAACGGAGTTGTCCAAAGCGACAGAGCAAAAGCTGAAGGATGCCGTTGAGGTTGCAGTGCAGACCTACGGGGAGCGATCGCTACCAGAACTGCAAGCGGAAGATAAGGTGGCCACAGCGGCTGAAAAGGCTCCAACGGATGATCCGGCGATCCTGAAGCTGCGGGAGGTATATAACCTGATTCTTCAGGAGTATGAGCAGTTCACCAAGGCAGAACATGAAGAGGTGGTGCAGATTGGCGGATTGCACGTCATCGGTACAGAACGTCATGAATCTCGCCGGATTGATAACCAGCTTCGAGGGCGATCGGGACGGCAGGGCGACCCTGGAACTACCCGCTTTTTCCTGAGCTTGCAGGATAACTTGCTGCGGATTTTTGGTGGCGATCGGGTGGCTGGCTTGATGAATGCCTTCCGGGTGGAAGAAGATATGCCAATCGAGTCGGGCATGTTAACCCGTTCCCTGGAAGGGGCGCAGAAGAAGGTGGAAACCTACTACTACGACATCCGGAAGCAGGTGTTTGAGTATGATGAGGTGATGAACAACCAGCGTCGTGCCATTTACGCTGAGCGGCGACGGGTTCTGGAAGGGCAAGACCTGAAGGAGCAGGTGATTAAATACATTGAGCGCACGATGGATGACATTGTGGATGCCTATGTGAATCCAGAATTACCGCCGGAAGAGTGGGATTTGGGCAATGTGGTGGGTAAGGTGAAGGAGTTTATTTACCTGCTGAAGGATCTGGAGCCTGAGCAGCTAGATGATTTGTCGGTGGGCGAAATCAAAACCTTCCTGCATGAGCAAGCTCGGATTGCCTACGACATCAAGGAAGCGCAGATTGATCAGATCAAGCCTGGGCTAATGCGCGATGCAGAACGGTTCTTTATTCTGCAACAGATTGACACCCTCTGGCGGGAACACCTCCAGCAAATGGAAGCTCTGCGTGAGGCGATCGGTTTACGGGGCTATGGTCAGCGCGATCCGCTGATCGAATATAAGAGCGAGGGTTATGAACTGTTCCTGGAGATGATGACGAACATTCGCCGGAATGTGGTCTACGCTCTGTTCCAGTTCCAGCCGCAACCGCAACCCATACCGCAGCAGCAGTCTTCGGAGATGGTGTAGGGCGATCGGATTTTAATGATTATGTGTCCTCCTGTAAGCTTTTACAAGGAGGATATTGTTTTACATAGATTTCCTATTGGTTAACGACCAAGATAAGCGGCGGCAGACAAACTTAAACTCTCACCGATAACCTCTGTGCCGTCCGCACCAACGAAGTGTTGGGCTGCGGCTGCTAAATCAATCTACAAACCTAACCAATCTCGCAAGGATTGCTCAAGCTGATCAGCATCAACCTTAGACAACTGACCGATCACTTTGATCACCAAACTTTCATGTACTGTATACACGCCTCTTTTGACTGCGGTTACTACGTTCAATCCTGCTGCTGCCCACTCAGACAACACAAACTCACCTACCATTAGTGAACCTGTTTTACTTGTCAAAGGAGTAATGAGAATGTCTTGAGACGGATGCGATGTGCTAACTACAACAGCAGGTCTTACCTTTGAACTCGATAAGTCTGAGAAGGGATAGCGCACCAGGATCACATCATGCTTGGAGTAGCTGGGCATACACATCGTCCTCAGCATTGTCCCAAACGGCATCAAGGGATGTTTGGCTTGCCTGTAGCCAAAATTCAGCCTCATCGTCAGGTAAAACTGTTACCAGCACTCTCACCCCTTCTGGGAGTTCTGCTGATTCCAGTAGCTCAATTTTCCCTTGCCGAACCGTAGCCCAAAGCGTTTTTAGCATATCTATCGTATGAGACCATGCCTTGATTTTATGCCGTAATCCCTATTTGTGCGATCGGCTTTGCCGTCTCGGAGAGAATCGGCTTACCAGCACCCTCCAAGCGGTGCCATACAGATAATCTCAAAGTAGATTAGTCTTTGATACTCACAAATAATATTGCTGTACTGTCCCCAATAAGATATAAAGCAGCCCAACTATATATTCACGGGCAAAAGTGCGGGATAACAGCCAGATTTTCAGGGTTTAAAGAGAAAAATTGATAGTTAAGTCCGGGGATTTGGGGTGTTATCCGTCACTTTTGATAGTTAAGTATGGAGATTAGGGTACTTATCCGTCACTTTTGCTGGATAACACCCTGCACAGCGGACTTATCCATCATTACTCCATGGCGCAACCTCAACCGCCTCATCTGCTCGATAAACCCGATCGCCCCTTCCCCTACCATTACCGATTACCGATTACCGATTACCGATTACCCAAAATCCGATCGCCCTTGAGAACGAGAATAGGATAGTTTGAGGATTATTAGTTGAATGATGGATGGATGAGTTTGAGGAATGGGCGGGCAAGATGCCCACCCCACAAGAGGTCAATAAAGCAGAGATCTGGTAGGGGCTGCACTGTTGTGCGTCCTTACTGCTTAGAGGGTCATCGATCGCACATAGATTCGCATGATTTCACCGGGTTCTTTGGTGGTCGCTTGCTGGATTTGTGAGAAGGGTAAGGGTTTTGACCAATCCTCCACTCTACAGAAGTTGCATTGATACAGACGGGCGATCGTGATTTCCACATCTTCGGGCTGGCCGATCATCAGGATTTTGACGGAACGACGGGCAGGTGAAATGAGCCGATCGCCTTTGGGAGGCAGACCGATAAATTCTTGAGCCATATTGAATGAATCTCCTTTGTTCCAGGGTTTGAAGAAACCCTAGAGACTCGCCCTCAGCTTACAGACAAGGCAAGCCGAGAGCATCGGGTGTTATCATACACCCTAGCCCGGACTAGCCTCGGTAGTCTGTGGTTAGGAGGTTAGGCGTTTAGCTTGCTAGGCACGCTTGACCTCCGCTAGAGAATTCGTCTCTAGGTCGTCCAGCCATCTCGCAGGTTTGCACAACCCAAAAGACAGCTATAGCAGACGAGCGTATCACCAAACGATCGGGCAAATCAAGTGATGAATGTTACTGTTCGTTGGCGATCGGGGAAAGAGAATGCGCAACCGAATCTGAAATTGAGGAACGGTCGGTAAGTATTTTCAATTCACCACCTGCCCACGACATTCCCCCAGCCCAATCCGCACGTAGCCCGCTTCCTCGCAGTAGCCCCGCAGGATCACCTCATCCCCCTCCTGCAAAAACGATCGCATTTCTCCAGTGGGAAGGGCGATCGGTTGGGTGCCGCGTTGAGTGAGTTCCAGCAAACAGCCCTGAGTCCCTGCCTCTGCCCCTGAAACCGTGCCACTGGCGAACAAATCCCCCGGGCGCAGATTGCAGCCATTGCTGGTGTGATGGGTCAGCATTTGGGCTAGTGTCCAATACATTTTTTGAAAGTTAGTTTGGCTCAGGCGCAGGGGTTCTCGTCCTTCCTGGCGCATTTGAGCAGAGGAGAGGAACACCTCTAGCGTGAGGTTAATTCCGCCGGACTGTTGATTGATGGTAGAGGTCAAGTAGGGCAGGGGGGATGGATCGTCTGCGGGGCGGGTAAAGGCAGAACCGCGAAAGGGAGCCAGTGCCTCCAGCGTCACCACCCAGGGGGAGAGGCTCGGAGCAAAACTTTTCGCCAGAAAGGGCCCCAGGGGGT
>PVWD01000035.1 GCA_003003615.1 filamentous cyanobacterium CCP2
GTTTGACTGGGGCGGTCGCCTCCTAAAAGGTAACGGAGGCGCGCAAAGGTTCCCTCAGGCTGGTTGGAAATCAGCCGCAGAGTGTAAAGGCATAAGGGAGCTTGACTGTGAGAGTGACAACTCGAGCAGGGTGGAAACACGGCCTTAGTGATCCGACGGCTATGAGTGGAAGTGCCGTCGCTCAACGGATAAAAGTTACTCTAGGGATAACAGGCTGATCTCCGCCAAGAGTTCACATCGACGCGGAGGTTTGGCACCTCGATGTCGGCTCATCGCAACCTGGGGCGGTAGTACGTCCCAAGGGTTGGGCTGTTCGCCCATTAAAGCGGTACGTGAGCTGGGTTCAGAACGTCGTGAGACAGTTCGGTCCATATCCGGTGCAGGCGTAGGAACATTGAGAGGAGTCTTCCTTAGTACGAGAGGACCGGGAAGAACGCACCGCTGGTGTACCTGTTATCGTGCCAACGGTAAACGCAGGGTAGCCAAGTGCGGAGCGGATAACCGCTGAAAGCATCTAAGTGGGAAGCCCACCTCAAGATGAGTGTTCCCATGGCACCAAGCCAGTAAGGTCACGGGCAGAACACCCGTTGATAGGCGTTAAGTGGAAGCGTGGCAACATGTGAAGCTGAGACGTACTAACAGACCGAGGGCTTGACCTCTAGTTGAAGTTGATGAACCATCTGTACTCTCTACCTGACTCGCTATGCAGCCTTCTTGGCTTTGAATTGTACTCTATCTAACTCCATCTCTCCTGGTGTCTATGGCGGTGTGGAACCACGCTTATCCATCTCGAACTGAGTTGTGAAACGCACCCGCGGCAAAGATAGTTGGACGGCAGCGTCCCGCAAAAATAGCTCGATGCCAGGGTATTTATTCAAGAGTCATGTTCAAGGAACATGGCTCTTTTTACATTAGAAATCGTTTAATTCGACTCATACTGCAAGCGACTTGTGAGTTTCTCTTGCTACAAAATGTATGGCAACGAATAGATAGATGAGGACGCTTAAAGTTACTGAGTTCAATCAGCGGATAGAGCTGGAAACAGTGTCCTAATTTTTAGGCTACGGCTATACAAGCTCTATTTTTCACTATCTACATAGCTAAATTGGTTGCTATGGGCGATATGATTGCTAGTTAAATTAGCTATTTGTGACGATTTCATGTTTTGTGTTTCTTTGAACTGGTTGGTTGCTCTTTTAGCGGCTCAACCTCTGCACATGTCGGATTCTGTTTTACAGGGGAGCGTTACTGGTATCAGTACAGATAGCCGTCATATTCAAGTAGGTAATTTGTTTGTGGCATTGCGAGGTGAAAATTTTGATGGGCACCAATTTGTAGCAGGAGCGATTCAGAAGGGGGCGATCGCAGCAATTGTAGAGTGTGTGCCAGAAGATGCAGGTGCAGCCCCCTTGTTACTGGTGGATAATACGCTGGAGGCATATCAAAAAATTGGACGGTGGTGGCGTGAGCAGTTTACAATTCCCGTTATTGCGATTACTGGCTCTGTAGGCAAAACTACGACGAAAGAATTAACTGCTGCTGTTCTACAGACTCAAGGAAACGTCCTGAAAACTCAGGCTAATTACAACAACGAGATTGGCGTTCCAAAAACACTGTTGGAACTTGGCGACGAGCATGATTATGCTGTGATTGAAATGGGAATGCGGGGAGTAGGTGAGATTGCTCTGTTGACTCAAATTGCCCGTCCTGATATTGCTGTCATTACGAATGTGGGAACAGCCCATATTGGGCGATTGGGTTCAGAGCAGGCGATCGCCAACGCAAAATGCGAGCTATTGCAAGAAATGCCGCCAACAGGTGTAGCTGTACTGAATTATGACAATTCTCGCCTCATGGAAACAGCAGCCAGAGTATGGATGGGTAAGACTCTAACTTATGGATTGAGGGGGGGGGATCTTCAGGGAGAGCTACTGAATAGCTGTACGCTGCTGGTCAACGGGATTGAACTACCTTTACCATTGCCGGGAGAGCATAACGCCCTTAACTATCTAGCAGCACTTGCAGTTGCTCAACTTCTGCAAATTGGCTGGGCTCCCTTGGAGCATGGATTATCTGTAGAACTGCCTCAAGGGCGAGCAAGGCATTATGAACTGCCCAATGATGTCGTAATTTTGGATGAAACTTACAACGCAGGGTTGGAATCGATGATGGCATCTTTGAAACTGTTAGCGGAAACGCCTGGGCAACGACGAATCGCTGTCCTTGGGACGATGAAGGAACTGGGTGATCGCTCGTCAGAATTTCACTATCAAGTGGGTGCAGTTGTCAAACGGCTTAACTTAGATAGATTGCTGATTCTGGCAGACCCGGTTGAACAACAGGCAATGGCAGAAGGGGCAGCCCCCATGGTGGCTGAGAAATTTTCTAGCCATGAGCAAGTTATCCAACGGCTTAAAGAATTGATCCAGCCAGGCGATCGGCTATTGTTCAAAGCATCACGGGCAGTAGGGTTAGATCAGGTGGTGAATCGGGTGAGGGAATGGAGTACTGACAAATGATCCAAATGGGTGGGTTTAAGTGATCCATTTGTTCATTTTTTATTCATCGATCTGCCAAAGCTCTTTATTGTAATCCTCATCCAATACACGTTTCGGACGTAGCACCAACACAACTTTTCCAAGAAGGGCGTGTTCAGGAGCCTCTTCAAACCAGTTCATTTGCAACTGTCCTTCCTGATCAAAAACAAAGTAACTGTCTTCTACCCAACTGCGCTGGGCCCGATCGATCATTACCATTACCTCTTCCGCATTGGAAACTGTGTCCGGCGGTAAATGATGACCATCTGCCAACAGCAAGACGGGATCTTCGGCAGTCCGCACCACTTGCCAACTGGGAAGTGAAACCCATGCCCCGGTGCCAGAAAATTTGACAATTTGAAATGTCCCTTCTGGATCGGTGAATGGAACAGCTTTTAGGTCATCGGTTGCCAGGGGTAGCTTGCCCACAACCGGAATGATACGCGGTTGTTCTTCTGCGGACTCGATTCGGTAAAGCGGCAACCGGGGAGCCGGACGGTTGCGCGTAATGGTGAAATCAGTTAGCAGTTTTTCAACTTGCTGGCGGGCTGTTTCACTTTGAGCAAATCGGAGAGCTTGAGCAATTAGCCGCGATCGACTTTGTAAATCATCTTGCTGTCGTGCCAGTTTCCAATAGTAATAAGCAATGGCATCACTGGAATGCTCTGTGAATTCTTTAGGGGGGGTAGACAGGCGTGCAAATTCCTTGAGAGCCTTAGCAATTTCTCGTGCGCCATCAAGCTCAATATTTTTTTCCACCAAAATCGTAGCGGCAGACACTCGTTGTGGCTGAGACAGAATCCGAAACTCATAGAGAATATCGCTTCCAGTGCGATCAAACCGTTCTAACACCTCCGCTGCTGCTTCACCGCTAACGAGAGACTGGTACACTTGCGCGGCTACAGCTACCTGATTTTGTTGAACGGGTTCAAAGCCGGTTTCTTCAAAAATCTGCTGTGGCGAATACCTTGCTTTCTGCAATGTTTGGCAGGCTTGCCCCCATGCCACCCAGTTTCCCTCTTTGCGGCGAAGCGATCGCAGCAGCATTTGGGCTTCTTCGTCAGTTAAGCCAGTTTCAGATGGTGCAGCACCAGCATTGGGTGGTTGAAGGTTAGACTCATCGGGCGGCGTTGTCATAAAAGATTTTAGATCTCAGTGGATTCAAGACACATTAGATAATTCTAGGTTTTAGATCTTGGATTTTGAATTAAATTTTTCCTGGTTTGGGCGATCTGACTTTCTCATAATTTTGGCGTTGTTTAATCTAAGGATGAAAGTTTGTTGCGCGGTCATAACCACTATGGATCTGTCACAGACAACTGTTCAAATAATGCAGTTAAGACAACATTGGAGAACAAAAATCCTTCTGGATCAGTGAGGCGAATCCGATGAGGGGGGTGCGATCGTTCTAGAAATTCTCGTTTCTTTGCAGAACCATCCAGATACATCACCCAACCTAGTTGCTGGTAGTCCTGGAGACAGGCAAAAATTTGCGATAGCACCATCTCGCCAAATTGTTCTGTTAGATTCCCCACTGACAAGCCATCTGCCAGTCGCAAGCCCAGCATCAGCGTATCGAGCAGTCGATCGTTTAATGAAACAGATACACAGTCGATCGCGCCATGCTGTTCGATTAAGGTTTGTACCCATTGATAATAGTCTCGCCGTTTTCGAGGACGAGTAAAACGCTGACCGTTGGTGTAGCTGGCGGCGGCCATGCCAAATCCATAATACGAGCGGTTTTCCCAGTACACTCGGTTGTGCCGACACTGGTATCCCGATCGCGCATAGTTGGAGATTTCGTAATGCTCGTAGTCTGCCTGGGTGAGGGTCTGCTGAGCAATACGATACATTTGAGCGGTGGCTTCATCACTGGGAAGCGGGAGCGTTCCGGGGGTATACCAGCGATCGAATGCAGTCCCTGGTTCGATGGTCAAGTCATAAACCGAAAGATGGGTTGGGTTGAGGTGAATGGCTTGTTCCAGGGAGTCTTGCCAGCGATCAAGCGTGAGGTGGGGGAGTCCGGAGATCAAATCCAGGCTGAAGTTGGCAAAATCAAGCTGATGCAGTTTTTCAACGGCAGCGTAGATATCCGCAACGGTATGGGTGCGGCCACAGGCGGTGAGCAATTCTGGCTGGAAAGCTTGTACCCCCAGGCTAATGCGGTTAATTCCGGCAGCTTGGTATCCCTTGAGGCGATCGAGCTCGACCGTATCAGGGTCAATTTCCATCGAAATTTCGGCAGTCGGAGCAATGCTAAACCGGCGATCGATGGTGTTGAGGATTTGGTCTAACTGCTGCACCGTAAGTAATGAAGGTGTACCACCGCCAAAGAAAACGGTTTCTAGCGATCGGCTTAAAACAGGGGTTGCATTAATTTCCTGGCAAAGGATTTCTACATATTCTGCGATCGTTCCAAACCCCTGCGCTGATTCTGGCCCTTGTCGCGTCAAGGGTGGGTTATCTCCGACGACTGAAATGGGAAAATCGCAATAGAAGCAGCGACGACGGCAAAAAGGAACGTGAACATAGGCCGCGCCCGGGCGATCGAAGCAGGAATTCTCTATTTCTTGGTTATAGAAAACCGAATCAAACTTATCGCACAACAACTACAAAACCCTTCCTAAATCGGGCGATATAATGAGGCTGTGCAAGCCTATGTGTTAAGTTTAATCTCATGTTTCTGCCCGTTCAATGGGCAAGTTGATGCATAGAACAGAGTGAATTGACCGCAGAAAATGATGGAACGCATCATTAACAACCCAAGCATGATTTCAAGCTCATGATTTGTAGCCAAACTCACTGAGAGAGCTAACCTAGCACTTAGTCTTGCGTTTCACCAAATCTGCACCCTCGTCCAATCATGGATACCAATTATGCTTGATGCAATCATTATCTTATCATTCATCCTAGCAGGGGCAGGGATTGGCTTCTATGGCGTGGATTTGTTGCCAAGTGATACGCTGGCACAGGTTTCTAGCTTAGAAGGCTTGAGCTTTGTAACAGGTGGCTTTGGTGCGTTAATTGGTCTTGCTTTTGGATTGGTCGCTCAAACGGCATATCGTCGAGTGGAGCGACAAGTTCGAGAGATGCCCGTTGATGTGCTTTTGAGCCGCTCTGTGGGTCTAGTGCTAGGGTTGCTGGTGGCAAACCTATTGCTTGCGCCAATTTTTCTATTGCCAATCCCTCGTGAATTTGCCTTTATTAAGCCTTTAGCCGCCATTCTGGGCAGCGTGATGTTTGCGTTCTCTGGCGTTAATTTGGCAGATATTCACGGTCGAACATTGCTGAGGTTAATTAACCCAAACAGCGTCGAGAGTATGCTGGTGGCAGAAGGAACGCTGAAACCGGCGGCCACAAAAGTTTTGGATACAAGCTGCATTATTGACGGGCGAATTGAAGATTTGCTGGGTACGGGCTTTTTGGAGGGGCAAATTTTGATCCCTCAGTTTGTGCTACAGGAGTTGCAAACGGTCGCTGATGCCTCAAACGATCAAAAACGCACTAGGGGGCGGCGAGGACTGGATATTTTGAAACATGTCCAGGAAGCCTTCCCTGAACGAATTGTGATTCACTCGGCCGATTACGACGACATTTCAACGGTGGATGCCAAGCTAGTCCGTCTGGCTCAAGAAATTAATGCAACGCTGCTCACGAATGATTACAACCTGAATAAGGTAGCCAGCTTACAGCGGGTGAATGTGCTGAATATTAACGATTTGGCACAGGCCATGCGTCCTGCGTACTTACCAGGGGATCTGTTGGATCTGAAGATTCTTAAGCAGGGTAAGGAGCCGGCCCAAGGGGTTGGCTATCTGGAAGACGGCACGATGGTCGTTGTGGAAGATGGAGGAAGCTACATTGGCGATGAGCTTTCGGTGGTGGTGACGGGGGCATTGCAGACCTCGGCGGGGCGGATGATTTTTGCCCGTCCTGGAGCGTCGATGGTGACAGGTTAGCTTGTAACTGCATCTTGTAACTGCTTCGTCTCGTTACTTCTGTCTACACCGTTTTCTGACTGGCGAATTTTTTCCTGACAAATCTGTGCGTTCTCTTCGAGTCAAGCAGTGCGATCGGTGTGTACAGCCTTTTCCTGTGCTGTACCGAATTCGCTATGAATCGTCTGGGCAATGGCGGTTTGTGTGTGAACCATGTTTGCTCAAGCTTCGGGAGGATAACCCGCACTATGCTTATGGCGGAACCTGGAAGGCTCGAAAGCGACGATCGTGAATAGCCCAGGAGCAATATCAACAAATGACTTGGTGGGAGTGAATTACTTTTTAATGGAATGCGATCGGCAGTTTCTGGAATTGGCAAATCTGTTGCTGTAGAAAATTAAAGGGATTTTTTTACCAGCAAGTCGGGTGCAGCCATGAGAACTGAACAATTACTCACTCCATTTCCGCATTCCATTTCGACATTTTTCTTTAGCCTTCTTCAAGGTAGGGACGTAGTATATGCGTCCCTGTTTTTTTGCTGGATTTTTTCGTATTGCTTTGCTGTGAGTTTGACAGTTTAATACGATTAATTGGTTATTGATCGGTCAATAATCATGATTCAGTATTCGCTTGAATAGACTTGTTCAACTTGTTTGACCAAACAGGTTCGTGTTTTGCATCAAAACTAGAGCATTTGTTTGTCTGTAAGATGACTCCAACCATTCTGAACAATCGCTACCGGGTGCTTCAAGTCTTGGCTAAAGGAGGGTTTGGTGAAACTTTCCTGGCGGAAGACAGTTTCCTGCCCTCTAAACGTCCTTGCGTGATTAAACAACTCAAAACAATGGCGGATAATCCGCAGGTGTACCGCATCATTCAAGAGCGGTTTCATCGGGAGGCTGCCATTTTGGAAGAGTTGGGGCGATCGAGTAGCCAAATTCCTGAACTGTATGCCTACTTTGAAGAGTCTGATCGGTTTTACTTGGTGCAAGAGTGGGTTGAAGGGCAAACCCTGGCTAATAAGGTGCGCCAGACGGGATTATTGAATGAATCTACTGCCTATCAGCTATTGGAAAACATTTTGCCTGTGATGGGGGTAATCCACAGCCGAGGCATCATTCACCGCGATATTAAACCTGACAATATTATTTTGCGGCAAAGTGACGGTAAACCTGTACTCATTGATTTTGGTGCAGTTAAAGAATCGGTTGGTACGCTGTTAAACTCTCAAGGGCAAACGGTTAGCTCGATCGTAATTGGCACTCCAGGTTATATGTCTCCCGAACAGGGGGCAGGACGGCCCGTGTTTTCCAGTGATCTTTATGGACTGGGGCTGACCGTCATTTATCTCTTTACAGGTAAATTGCCCCAAGATTTACCCACGGATTACCGAACTGGAGACTTACTCTGGCGATCGTTTGCTCCGTCTATCAGTGATGCTCTCGTCGCCATTCTAGACAAGATGATTCAGTATCATCCTCGCGATCGGTTTGCCACGGCTCAGGAGGTTCTCTCTGCGCTCCATGCCACGACGATCGCATCTCCGATTCCGCCCACTCAGCCCATCCAGCATTTTCCTCCTCCGATTCCGCCCACCGTTCCCGTTTCGGGTTCGCCGATTCCGCCCACAGCACCTGTTTCCATTCCTCCGGTGGTGGCTCCACCTTCTTCCTCCTTCCCTGATCCTGTTGTTTCCTCGCCTTCGCCTTCTTCCTCGCTTCCTTCTTCCCTCCCAACTCCTGACCCCTCTCTGCCCTCAACGAAGACCTCCGCTCCTGCTCAATCTTCCCGCACTTTGCTGGCAGCGGGTATTACTGCGGCGATCGTGGCTCTGCTGGGGGGAAGTGGCTACATTTATGTTCAACAGCAAGCCCGACCCTACCGCGAGGCGGAGGCCGCTTTGGAGCAAATTGAAACGTTGCACCTTCAGGGCAATCACCAAGAGTGTATTAATCGGGCGCAATCCTTTCCAAGGGACTTCCCAGAACTATTTGAGCAGGTGCGGATGATTTTGACGAATTGTTCTGCTGCAAGAGATGAGGAAACGTTGCAAGAAGCCGTCAACATTGCTTCCCAGCCTGATGCGAATTTGGCAGAGGCGATCGAAAAGGCGCAACAAATTAAAAACTCTCCCGTGCGTGAAGATGCGGAAGAATTTATCTTCAGGTGGCAGGCTTCCGTGTTGCAAGAATATTTGCGGGTGCAGGTTCCCCAAAACCAAAGTGAGCGAAATGCAGCCCGGTTTCGTCGGATTCAGCCCACAGTAACGCAGTTTACAGGCGAAGAGATTGCCATTAGCTATGACACCTCCAAGAGCCAGGAGGATACAGCACTTGCAGGCGAAGAGGGAATTCGGCTAATGACGGTGACGTTTATGGAGCAAATTCTCAGTAAAAATCCTGACAATGCAAAATATTACGATGAGCTTTCGACGCTGGTTGTCTACCCGCAGCAGGGAAACCTCCAGGCTCGATTAAAAGCTGAGGAATGGGCGGCTTATCAGGACAATACGGTCAATTTAGATCAACTGTTGAGCCAAATTGAAGTAGCCGCTCGATAACTGAGAATATTGCAGAGATTTGCGAAAATTTCTATCTCAATGTCTATTTTTCTGGTATTCAAAGAAAATAAGTTTAAGGCATTCACCCAAATCATGGCAGTACCGTATTCCAAATATTTAACGATCGCACTACTCAGTTTTGTGAGCGCGTTAATCTTTAGCGGCATTTTAGGCACTCCCGTTAACGCTCAGAATGGGCCATCCGAAATTGAAAGACGATTAGAAGATTTTGGCAGACCTCCAGAAGTTGAATTACCCCAGACGGCTCCAGCTCCAGCCCCACCTGCCCCGGTTGCTCCAGCTCCAGCCCCGCCAGCTCCGGTTGCTCCAGCTCCTGCTGCTCCAGCTCCGGTTGCCCCTGCTCCTCCTGAACCCAGACCGCGTGTTGCTCCCAGACCCATTACTCCACCGGCTGAACCCAGCGTGACTCAATTACAGTTTGGGTTTCCTCAGCCAGGTGTATTGGGACAGGCAGATTTTATTGCCGAAGATGGGCGACGCATTGAATTTTTTGAATTTGAAGGAATTCAGGGGCAGCCCATTATTTTAACGGTGAGTGGAAGTAGAACAGTTTCACCGGGCAGCAATTTCAGTCCGAATGTGTATGCGGCTGTGATTGCACCCAGTGGCGAAATTGTCGATCGCAATGATGTGGCAGGCGGTGAGCGGAGAGAAGAAGATGAACGGTTGTGGTTGAGATTGCCAGAAGCAGGAACCTATTTAGTTGCAGTTTCTACTGATCCTGGACGGGAAGCTCGGTTTAGCGTTGCTCTGCAAAGAGATACTACTCGTTACCGCTTGGATGATAGCAGTGTTCTCACAGATGATAGTCCACGTTTAGATGATGGTAGCCCCTTTAGAGCTTATAGTCTCGTTGCCGATTTTGATGGGCAGTTTATTAACATCCAAGCGACTAGCCCTGATTTTGACACTTACCTAGTCTTGGTCGATGCAGACTTTAATATTCTTGCGGCTGATAACGATAGTGGCGGCAACTTTAACTCGCTAATTCGAGGACAACTACCAACACAGGGACAGTATTATGTTTTGGTGAATGCGCTCCGTTCTGAAGGGCGCGGTCGCTATCGTCTGACCATTTATTAATCCATTACCGAGTTACTGCGCTGCATTGGTTTGGGATCTCTTAGCAAATCAAGATGAGCGTGTCCCCTTGATATGTTAAGATGCGTAGCAATTATGAAATCTGTGTTGGAGAGGTAGAGGTACACATGGAAGCGGTATTGCTGTTGGCAAAGTTACCAGAGGCTTACTCAATCTTTGATCCCCTAGTGGATGTTCTGCCTGTGATTCCCGTTTTCTTTTTGCTACTGGCGTTTGTCTGGCAAGCATCGGTGGGTTTCAGATAAGTCTTAATTTATTCAGTGGGCTTGTGTAGGGGGTGCATTTCCGCATCCCCTTCTTTTTATTGCTGGTTTATTGCCGGTTTAAGATCAATTTGCATTAATGAAATGCTGCCAACGGAGTTCATCGTTTTTTTATCAATTTTTGAAGAATCTCCTGATGGCGCACTTCACCATAGAATTTAGGGTTAAGGCAGAGTTAACATCAAAAAACCATCAGTCCGCGGTGACGATCAGCTTCAATTTACCGCTCAGTGCATGATACTAATTCGCCTCATTCAAACAATTATTTACTAAAGCTAGAACTGAATCTATGAAGTCGCATAGAAATGCCAATGCTGCTTTCAAACGGTTAATGAATCACCTCCCGTCCGGACTGGTCGAAACTTTTTCAGAAGCTCAGAAAGATGCCCTCCATCAAGCACTTAAGCGAATGAGCCAGGGCAATCACCTTATTGATCTCCGGCTATCGGTTCCTTTTCCACAACCCGGTTTTTACGTGGTTTTATTCGCTGGGCGGGAACGTCGATCGCTGAAACGCTTGAAGACTGAACAGCACAATTATCCCTTTACTGCTACCAATCTCATCCTGCTCATCCTTTTATTAAGCGGAGGAATCACGCTGGGAGTAATGAAACTTCTCCCTAAAATCCTGTCTGCTGCCCAGAATGCCTCCTTCCATCCTACAGCGATTCCCTGGTTGCAGACTGAGTCAGAGTGCCGGCACACTGGGCGCACTTGGCGCGATGATAAGTGTTGGGATGGCGAGCATGATGCCAATTTTTAATTAATTCCTTAGAAAGGATTACTTCCTGGCTTCATTCCTTTCATTCTTCCTTGTCCTCAACATCGTAAGTTCGGAATTCCCTCCACATTAGAATTAGCACTCTAGGCATTAGAGTGCTAAAGTTCTAGATCGGAGAGATGTGAACCGAAAGATTATGCCCAAAATAGTTGTATTCGATGAACAGTCGCGGCAAGCTCTAGAGCGGGGCGTTAATGCGCTCGCTGATGCCGTCCGAATCACGTTGGGGCCTAAAGGTCGCAATGTTGTGTTGGAATCTAAGTTCGGAGCACCTCAGATTGTTAATGATGGCATTACGATCGCTAAAGAAATTGAGCTAGAAGATCCACTGGAAAATACTGGGGCAAAATTAATCCAGGAAGTTGCCTCGAAAACAAAAGATTTGGCTGGAGATGGCACAACAACTGCAACGGTGCTAGCTCAGGCGATGATTCGAGAAGGCTTAAAGAATGTGGCGGCCGGCAGCAACCCGGTTTCACTGCGGCGAGGAATTGAAAAAGCAGTGAATCATCTTGTTCGGGGGATTGCTGAAATTGCCCGTCCGATTGAAGGGAATGCGATCGAACAGGTGGCAACCGTGGCGGCCGGGAGCGATCCCGAAGTGGGCCAGTTGATTGCAGAAGCGATGAACAAGGTGGGCAGAGACGGTGTGATTACCGTTGAGGAATCCAAGTCTCTCACGACTGAAATGGAGCTAGTAGAAGGGATGCAGTTCGATCGGGGTTACATCTCTCCCTACTTTGTCACCGACCCAGAACGCATGATTAGCGAACTGGAAAACCCGTTTATCCTGCTGACGAACGAAAAAATTGGCAGTATTCAAGACCTCGTTCCGGTGTTGGAGAAAATTGCCCGCGAAGGCAGACCGCTGCTGATCATTGCAGAAGACGTGGAAGGCGAAGCGTTGGCAACGTTGGTGGTGAATCGTTTGCGGGGCGTTTTGAGTGCGGTTGCTGTAAAAGCTCCGTCGTTTGGTGAACGGCGTAAGGCAGTGCTGCAAGATATTGCGGTTCTGGTTGGGGCACAGGTGATTTCGCCAGACATTGGCTTGAGCTTTGACACCTTGACGCTGGATATGCTGGGAACTGCTCGCAAAGTCACGATCACGAAAGATAATACGACGATCGTTGCAGAAGCCCCTGACAAAACAGCGTTAGAGAAACGGATTGCCCAAATTCGTCGGGAACTGGCTGAAACGGATTCTGAGTATGATTCTGAGAAGCTGCAAGAGCGGTTGGCCAGGTTGGCTGGCGGTGTGGCAGTGATTAAAGTGGGTGCAGCAACGGAAACTGAATTGAAAGACCGGAAGCTACGTCTGGAAGATGCATTGAACGCAACTAAGGCAGCCGTTGAAGAAGGAATTGTGCCGGGGGGCGGTTCTACTTTGCTGCATTTGGCAAAACGCCTGGAGGAAGTGAAGCAAGGACTTAGCTTGGATGAGCAAATCGGAGCCAATATTGTGATTAAGGCGGTTGAGGCTCCTCTCAGACAGATTGCTGATAATGCTGGGGCAGAAGGTTCGGTGATTGTCCAGAAAGTTAAAGACATGGACATGAACTATGGTTACAACGCGATCACGGGTGGTTATGAAGACATGATTGCGGCTGGCATTATTGACCCTGCGAAGGTGGTGCGTTCTGCTCTACAGGATGCAGGTTCGATCGCCGGAATGGTGGTGACAACTGAAGTGCTGGTGGTAGAAAAACCAGAGAAGAAACCGGCTGGCGGGGCACCTGATATGGGCGGCATGGGCGGCATGGGCGGCATGGGCGGCATGGGTGGTATGGGTATGGGTGGTATGGGTATGGGCGGCATGGGCATGATGTAATTCGCCGCTCCGCCCCACCCAACGTCCCCTGTTACTGCATGACTCGATACTCTGTGCTAATGGACATAAACACAGCAGGATCGGGAGTGGGTAGCAGGGGACTCCAACTATCTACCCGTCGGAAGTTTCTGAGATGGGCATCATGAATGGTGGCGCGAACAGCATCTTTTGAACCAAAGATGATAATGCGAACGAGTTCTCGTCCTGGATTCGGATGAGAATCGTCACCGAAGGCAGGATGATCGAACAGGTTAAAATCACCTGTCATGGGAATACTCCTTGGAATGGTTTGGTTTCAACAAACGGAAGAAACCCAAGAACCTGGAGGTCTCCCACATTCGATCGCAGCAAAATCGCGGCGCAGGAGCTTAACAGATTAGGTAGAATTTACCAAAAAAGCTAAACTATCCTAAGCCCGACGGACAGCTACGGTCGTCTGTGGGGTTAGAGGTATGTTGTAGTTGCTCTCTACTTCATACCTCGCCAGGTTTTTGGGAGACAGGCTACTGCAACACGCACAATGTAGCCATAAGTTAAGACAATACCAGACTCATAGCGTGAGTCAAGTATGCTGTTGTACAAATTTACTGGAAGTGAGGGCGAGGGGCGATCGGTTATCGGATTCCTCGATCGAAAGAATTGGGTCAATTGCTGAACCTGTCACAACCCGATCGGTTCCTGTGCCAAATCCCGGTAAGCTATAAGGTTGCAGTTTGTAACTGACATTCTGTAACTGAGATTCAATGTGAAGGGGTAGCGATCGGGCATGACCCGTGAGGAGGTAGACCATGAAACGTCGTCAATTTGTGCAATATGCTGGAGCAGGCTTACTGGCAGCATCTGGGCTAGGAGTAGCGAAGACTGCCCTGGCTCAAACGGGTTCTGTCACGGTTCAGTCTTTAGGCCATATGTGCTTCTTGTTTACCGGGGATGGTCGGCGAATTTTGGTGAACCCATTTCGACCGATCGGCTGCACCGCAGGCTATCGACCCCCTCAGGTAAATGCAGATTTGGTGATGATTAGTAGCCGGTTGTTGGATGAAGGGGCGATCGAGGAGTTGCCTGGAAATCCGCGTGTGTTAGCAGAGCCAGGAATTTTTGAATTTCCAGGAATGCAGGTTCAAGGCATTAATACAGACCATGACCAACTGGGCGGCAGACGGTTTGGGCGAAACGTTGTCTGGCGATGGAACCAGGGAGGGATTGGGAATATTCTGCATCTGGGTGGGGCAGCGGCTCCGATAACGGTGGAGCAACAAATCCTGATGGGTCGCCCAGATATCGTGCTGATTCCAGTTGGAGGTGGGCCAAAAGCCTACGGCCCAGAAGAAGCCAGGGCCGCGATTCAAACTTTAAACCCAAGGGTGATTATTCCAACCCAATACTTAACTCAGGCAGCCGACACCGCAGCTTGTGACATTGTTTCCCTTGACAACTTCTTGGCACTGATGGAAGGAACGCCGATCGATCGAAGGGGCGATTCGATTACGCTGAGTGCCTCAGATTTGCCGGATTCTGGCTCCAGAATTGTGGTGTTGGATTATGCCTTTTGATGGTTCTAATGGGCAGCAAAGGGGGTGTATCCCACTTTTGCATTTCCATGACAAATCTTTCACTGGCAGGCAAGATGCCTGCGCTACGGAAATCAATCCATTTGCATCAATGGGATGCTCCCCAGCAAAGGTCGTCATTTATCGGAATGGGATCTCCCCATAACAGGTGTAAGCGTCTACCTCTAAAATACTGCATCTAAGATAATGGGAGAATCTGCCCTTTCTGCAATTTTTGGCATGGCAACTCCTCAGTTTCAATTTTCCGATCGTCCACTCCATCGTTCACTCATTCCTCCCCTGGAAAATGGCGATCGGTTGAATTCAATTGAGTTTGAGCGGCGGTATCAGGCAATGCCGGGTGTTAAAAAAGCAGAACTGGTGGAAGGAGTTGTCTACATGGCCTCGCCGTTACGGTTTGAACCACACGCAGAACCGTATGGTGATTTAATCGGTTGGCTTTGGAGCTACAAAATTGCAACTGCTGGCGTGAGATTGGGAGATAATCCAACGGTTCGCCTGGATCTGGATAATGAGCCACAACCCGATGCAGTGCTTTTGATTGATGCCCAAGTGGGGGGGCAATCTTATTTGGGCGAGGAGGGATATATTGAGGGTGCCCCGGAATTGGTGGCGGAGGTGGCAGCTAGTAGTGCGTCGATCGATTTGGGGGATAAGAAACGGGCCTATCGCCGCAATGGAGTGCAGGAATATTTAGTTTGGCAGGTTTTTGATCAGCGGATTGACTGGTTCAGTTTGCAAAATGGTGAGTATGTGGTGTTACCGCCAGACGCTGAGGGAGTTATTCGCAGTCAAGTTTTTCCGGGACTTTGGTTGAACCATACCGCACTCTTGCAGGGGCAGATGGCACAAGTACTAACCACTTTGCAACAAGGGTTAAATTCAAATGAATATCGATCGTTTGGGCAACGGCTACAGGGAAACAGAAAGGATTAGAAGGAACGATCGCCCCTCTTAAAAGCCTGGGTGCAGTGAGGCGGAGTCAGCCGCAGAGTGAAGCTCTGAGTGGAAAGCAGGTAGGCTTTATGTTTGATCCCAGTTTTGAGCGAAGTTGCTACACTGCATAAAAGCGATATTTGCTGCGATCGATCGCCCTCTATCCACTTCACTTCTACATTCATCTCCCCATGACCACCCAAACTGAATTCGCGACTCGCCGAGAACAATTGATGTCCAAAATTGGGAAAGGTACTGCCATTTTTCGGAGTGCGCCAATGGCGGTCATGCACAACGATGTTGAGTATAACTTTCGGCAAGACAGCGATTTCTTTTACCTGACGGGCTTTAATGAACCGAATGCCGTAGCAGTTTTGGCTCCCCACCATGAAGAACATCGGTTTGTGTTGTTTGTGCAGCCGAAGGATTTGGAAAAAGAAACCTGGACAGGCTATCGGGTTGGGGTTGAGGCAGCCAAGGAACAGTTTGGGGCTGATGCGGTTTATCCGATCGCGGAATTGGATGAAAAACTGCCTCAATATTTGGAAAAAGCCGATCGCATCTACTACAAGTTGGGGCGCGATCGGGGTTTTAATGGCACCGTCTTGAAGCACTGGCAAAAGCTGATGGCGGTTTATCCGAAAAAGGGAATTGGCCCGACTGCATTGGAAGATCCGTCTCCCATTCTGCATCCAATGCGGCAAATTAAAACAGAGCGAGAGCTTGAACGGATGCGGCAGGCAGCCCTGATTGCAGTGGAGGCCCATAACCGAGCGCGGCAGTTTGCCCAATCTGGACGGTATGAATATGAAGTGCAAGCCGAGATCGAATATACATTTCGGCTACGAGGAGCAATGGGCCCAGCTTATCCGTCGATCGTCGCTTCTGGAGCGAATGCCTGCGTGCTGCACTACACCGAAAATACGCGGCAAATGCAGAATGGGGATTTACTGCTCATTGATGCTGGATGCGCCTACGACTATTACAACTCTGACATTACCCGGACTTTTCCGATCGGCGGCAAATTTTCGCCCGAACAGAAAGCAATCTACGAAATTGTCTTGGAGGCGCAACGGCAGACGATCGCTCAAGTATATCCGGGTAATCCTTATCGCCAAACCCACGATACGGCGGTGCGGGTCATTGTCGAAGGGTTGATGGAATTGGGGCTGCTTCAGGGAGACATCGAGGAAATCATTAAAGAAGAAAAATACAAGCCGTTCTATATGCACCGAACAGGACACTGGTTAGGGTTAGATGTGCATGATGTAGGCGTGTATCAGCATGGAGAAACGCCACACAATTTGGAACCGGGGCAGGTGTTGACGGTGGAACCAGGAATTTACATTTCGTCTTACATTAAGCCCGTTGAGGGACAGCCCGACGTTGCCCCACGCTGGCACGGCATCGGCATTCGGATTGAAGATGATGTTTTGGTGACGACCTCAGGGCATGAAGTTTTGACGGAGGGTGTACCGAAGGCGATCGAGGAGTTGGAAGATTAGAGGAATGAGAAATGAGAAATGAAAGAAGCCAGGGAAAAGGATGAAAAAGTTATTGTCAATGTCGATCGCGTTTGCAGTGCTAATTGGGGTGCTGTTGGGAAATTTTCTGTTGATGGCTCCGGCGATCGCGGCTGATTTAGAACAAGGGGCGCAGGTGTTTAGCATTCACTGTGCTGGTTGTCATGTGAATGGCGGAAACATTGTGCGGCGTGGCAAAAATTTGAAGCTGAAAACGCTCGAACGCAATGGCTTAGATTCTGTAGAGGCAATTGCTCAACTGGTGACGAATGGTAAGGGAATCATGTCTGCCTATGGCGATCGGCTGACGGGAGTGGAGATTCAGAATGTATCAGCCTATGTGCTGGAGCAGGCAAAACAGGGATGGTAGCTGTTTCACTTCTTACTCCTCACTCCGCTACTCCCCACATCCTGTACGGATACTGAACCAACGAAACATTAAAATACCGAGGATCATCTGAAACATCTTGTCCAATCCAAGTGGGCAGGTTAATTGTCTGATTTGTATCCGTAAGTTCCACCTCTGCCAGAATCAAGCCCTGGTTCTCTCCCATAAATTCATCTACTTCCCAAAGCAAACCGTCCCAGTAAATGCGGTGGCGCGTCTTTTCAATCAACGGTCGATCGCACAGGGTATCTAACATTTCGGTTGCATCTGAAAGGGGAATCACATACTCATATTCGGCTCTAGAAATTCCTTGCGTTGCTCCTTTAATGGTGAGGTAGCCCGTCTCTCCGGCAACGCGTACCCGCACCGTTACACCATCCCGCGATGCCAAGTAGCCCTGGCGGTAAAGCGTTCCTTCTCCTAAATCGCGCCAGCCTTCGCCCACCACTAAAAACTTCCGTTCAATTTCAGTACCCATCTTGGTTTAGCCTCTCGTTCTACAACAGCAACGCGCCCTAATCATCCTAATCATGATTATTACCGAACCCATGACGCTCCTCACTGATTCCCTAATTGCTGGAGAGGCGATCGGTTTTGCAGCGTTGTTGTTTAATGCTGGACGTTCTCGTAAACAAAAGCTGGAACTTTTCTGGTTTTACCGAGGAGCAATCCGGCTGAAAGATGCCTGAACTGCCGATCGTTTCTGCCCTCTGCCAGTTGCATAAAACCGATCGCCAAAAAAAGATTTCAAAATTAAAAAGACTGCTAAAATCTGCTTGTCCTTTGGCTTGACTTGCATTGTTCAATTCAGCCAAACGGAAAAATTCATTGCAAACCTAGTTTGAGATAGTGTGCAGCCTATGGCAGTGAGGAGAGGAACAAGAGCCGCTGGTGGCTTCCTGGCGGACTTCCGTGATTTCATTATGCGCGGTAATGTCATTGACCTTGCCGTTGCCGTTATTCTTGGAACCGCGTTCAATCAGATTGTGGAATCCTTGGTGGGAGACATCATTACACCTGCACTATTGCAACCCGCCCTAGACGCGGCAGGTGTTGATCAGTTGAGCGAACTGTCTGCAAATGGGATTCGGTATGGAGTCTTTTTGGCAGCCGTTATCAATTTCCTGGTGATCGCGTTTGTGATTTTTCTGCTAATCCGCGCGTTTGAAAATGCGAAACGGCGATTCATTCGTGAGGAAGAGGCAGAAGCGGAAATTGATCCGATTATTGAATCTCAAGAGCGTTTGACCGGAGCAATGGATCGACTGACTGCTGTGATAGAACGTAGAACGCCGTAATAGAACCCAAATTTAAGAGTGTCGTTTTGTTGTTTGAATCGTTTGTTTATTTCATACCAAAAGAGGGAAGAGATGCCATGCTCTCTCCCCTCTGTTTTTTTGTTTCGCCGATTGCTGTCAGGTTGAATATCTGTCTGGTTGTCCGATCGATCGCCTTCTTGCTTCAGCCGCTTTGCCAAATTTTTGAATTGCTTCTGCCGTTGTCGCTTCCGGGCACTGCCACCCCTACCTTTGTCGTTTCGCCCTTCTCTGCGAGGAGACTCCCACCGCTTTAATCGAGTCATGCGTTTTTCCCCTTGCTAATTCATTTGTTAACCAGATAATTACCTGGTAGAGATGCTGCGTTCAACATCTCTACTTCAAAGAACTACAGTTTCAAAGCCAGCTATTCCGCAACTCAATTAGAAGTTTTTGGAACTCTAAAAGAACATCAGATCAGTACATGATATAGAGTCACTTGATCTAAAACTCAAAATTTGAATGGGCAGAGTCGGACTCGAACCGACATGACCGAAGTCGCCACATTTTGAGTGTGGTGCGTCTACCAATTTCGCCATCCGCCCTTGGATGCAGCTTCACTATTATAGTGCATTAGTAGTCCTTCTAACAAAGATTCGTTTTTGACTCACAATTTAACCAGATCAGCCAGGAGTTTTACTGCATACCCCCATTTCGACCTTGAGCGATCGCCTGAATTAACTGAAGCATTAATGCGCGATCGGCTTCTGCCCTTCGTTCCGCTTCTTCATGACGACGCATCGACTCTTCATGACGACGCATCGACTCTTCATGCTGTTGGTCGTGGATTCTTACGATATCCGCCAAGGTAGAAACAGTAGATTTGAGATCTGAAATCGATCGCTTCAACTCCTGCATATCAATTTCAACCGCTTCCACTCTAGATTCAAGGTTTTGTGGATCTGCCATAGGAATTCCTAAAAGCGTAGTCGCCCATTTTACTCTCAAGAGTTGCTCTAGAGGGGGAACTGTCACCAATTTCGCCATCCGCCCTTGGCTTTCGCTTCGTCCTTACCGTGCATTAATTGCCCTTGCAGCAAAGATTGATAATCTTGAGTGCTGGCCCACCGATCGATTTCTTTAGCCCGCAGGACAGGAACAGGATGGGTCAACTGTTCGGTTTGAATTTGCCGCAGCATTTTGCCCAACTCATTGGTGCTGTTTTCTTCATAGGAGCGGGCTTGCGCTAAAAATGCATCTAAGTTTAGTTGAGGAGCTAAGGAAGGCGAACCGCCCGACAACTTCATCAAAACGGATGCCACCACTCTTGGATCTTGCGCCACCAACAAGGCGGCCCGATCGCACGTAAATTCAGCACAGCGTACCCATTGCAGAATCTGGGTTTGCAAGCTCTGAGCCAGTAGACCCCCCAGAGGCGTGAGTTGCCCTGCTGCCAACACCACTAAGTTCGCCAGGGTTAAATAAACGCTGTGTTCACACTTGAGGTGCCCCAGTTCATGGGCAATGACCGCCTGAATTTCTTCTGGAGTGAGTAGCTCAATCAGCGAAGTGTGGATCACAATGAAGGGCTGCTTGCCCCGCATGGCAAAGGTATACGCATTAGGAACAGGATGCTGCCGGACATACAGTTGGGGCGGCTCCAGATCTAAAATTTGACAGGCTTCAATCAACAGCTTGTAAATGTGGGGAAGCTGTTGTTCACTCACCAAGATGCTGGAGGCGATGTTGTCTAGGTAAAATACCTGCTCTGCAACACCCCCCAACAGTGTACGAATCACTAGATCCAGGGCTGGAATTTGCTTTAGGGTATTTGTGGCTTCTAAATCAAGCGGGTGGCGAAAATGGTCAGATTTTAGACCAATGAGAGCCGTTTTGGAGTGAGACATAAGCAGTTTAATGCTGCGCCTTAATCGCGCAAACAACCATCCTAAGCTCATTGTAGCGAGGAATAAAGGAATCGATAGGAGCGAAAGTCCGATTTCACTTCACACAAGCTTCAAAAATTCTTGGCCAGAACTCTGCATGAACTGCTCGGATTGGCTCTGGATGACACTGTATGGCTGACTGAGGCTTTACGGGTCGTGGGTGTGTTAACAAGGATATTTTTAGCAGCCTCTTTGCCCATAAGTTCTACCCAATGACTGGATTGATATCTAGATCTGCCATTGGTTTTCGATACATTGAAGGAGAAAAAGATGGCCTTAGAGCCGTATAACTTTTTGAAAACGCTGGAAAATCGATCGGGTTTTACCAACGACGATAAGCAGTTGCTACTGTCTTATGCAGAGTGGGGACAGACGATCGCCTCTGAGATGGCCGACCACTTCTATTCCTATCTCAACCGTGATCCAGAGATGAGTGCCATTCTGACTGCAAAAGAAGGACGGATGCACCGCCTCCGGGAAACCTTCATTCAATGGTTCCACGAAATGTTCACGGGTATGGATAACTGGGGCCAAAACTACGCCGATCGGCGTTGGCGCATTGGATTAGTACACGTTCAGATTGGCATTGGGCCACAGCACGTTGTTCCGGCAATGGCCACGGTGGTTCAAGAAGTGGGTAATCGGCTACGAGCAGAAGGAAAGGATCAATCTCTGCAAGATGCCTTAGGGCGGATCTGCATGATTGACCTTGCCTTTATTGAGCAGGCCTATGTAGAGGTGAGTTCAGCAGCCGTTCTGCGCGAAACAGGTTGGTCAGAGGGCTTGTTCAAACGCTTGATTGCCACTGGGGCAGGAACAATGTAAACGTGTTGATTGGCAAGTTCTAGGTGCTGAGGGCTAAGGGCAAGTTGACAAACCTACTTCTCAGCTCTCAGTCCTCTTTTTTTGGCGACTTTACGGCGACGCAGTAGGCTGAGCTTCAGAAACCGCTGTATCCGCAGGGGCATCGGCTTCAACATTAACGCGCTGAAGTTTTGCTCCTAAGGCTTTCAGTTTACCCTCTAGGTTTTCATAACCGCGATCGAGGTGATGTAGCCCTTGGATGGTGGTCATGCCATCGGCGGCTAACCCAGCCAGCACCAGAGCCGCAGAAGCTCTTAGATCTGTTGCCAACACAGGGGCACCCGACAACATTGGAACACCTTGAATAATGGCAATGTTGCCCTTAACACGGATATTTGCCCCCATGCGGTTTAACTCTGCCACATGCCGCAAACGATTTTCAAACAGGGTTTCGGTAATGACGCTGTTGCCTTCTGCCAGGGTTAACAACGCCATGAATTGCGCTTGCATATCGGTGGGGAAGCCAGGATAGGGCAATGTTTTGATATCTGCCGCCCGGTGATGTTGCCCAGGAACAACGCGCAGCCGATTTGGAGCATCTGAAACAGTTTGAATGCCGATGCTGCGAAGCTTTGCAATGACTGCGGTGAGATGGTCTGGAATGACCGGAGCAAGGCTAATTTCCGATCGCGTGATGGCTCCTGCAACCAAGAACGTTCCTGCTTCAATGCGGTCAGGAATGATGGAATAGTCGGCTGAATGAAGGCTAGGAACCCCAGAGATGACCAGTGTGTTGGTTCCTACACCGCGAATTTTCGCCCCCATTGCCCGACAGAAGTTTGCTAAATCAACGACTTCAGGCTCTTGGGCTGCATTTTCAATGATGGTTTCACCCTCAGCCAGGGTTGCTGCCATCATCAGGGTTTCGGTTGCCCCAACGCTGGGAACGTCTAGGTAAATTCGCGTTCCTTTCAGCCGTTTGCCGCCTCGGATGTAGGCATGAACCGTACCATGTTCGATCTGCACCTCAGCCCCCAGAGCTTGTAACCCTCGGACGTGCAAATCCACAGGTCTAGCACCGATCGCGCAGCCCCCCGGCAGAGGAACCCGCGCCACTCCCAAACGAGCTAACAACGGGCCAATGACGAAGAAACTCGCTCGCAACTGGCTCACTAAATCGTAGGGGGCCTGTGATTGCCCGATATGGCGAGCATCAACATCTAGCGTGTCGCCGTGACGAGTCAGCTTTACACCCAAAGCAGACAGAATCTCGCCCATGCGAGAGACATCCACCAAAGACGGAACGTTGCGAATGCGACAGTCTCCAGCACAGAGCAAAGCCCCAGCCATAATGACCAACGCAGAGTTTTTCGCACCACTGATTTCAACCTGCCCTTGCAGCGAATGTTTGCCCCAAATCTGTAAAACAGATTCACCCTCCTCTGAGGAGGCTTGGGAGCTTTTCAAATTGAGAGTGGGAGTAATGGCTCTACCCTCCAAAATCTAAACGTATGTGGACAAAGTGGATGTGTACAAAACGAGTTTGCAAGTTGGCGTTGCAATTTGCAAATTTTGGTTCTGATTCTACCGGAAAGATTTAGAATGTCCAGCATTTATTCTGGGCATAGCTTAATCGATTTTAGGTGAATAGAGTAAATCTGATTTAGGTTGGCATATTTTTTTGAATTAGACTAGTTGACGTTTGTCATAACGTGTTAGATGATAGTAAGTCGCGGTCTGTAAATGGAAATTCATTCTAACGAACAGGCTGTACCAAGCGGAACTGGCGGAATTGGTAGACGCGCTAGATTCAGGTTCTAGTGTCTGCAAAGACTTCCGGGTTCAAGTCCCGGGTTCCGCATAATTCACTTAACGCGGTTTTTATGCACTCTAAGTACATTTAGGGGGGGTTGATGCTTAGAACGGGATATTTTGGCTCCTTCGAGTGATGGTTTAAAAAACTTAATGTGTTGATTGCTCAGTCCAACAAAATTCCAATCATTCCAGTTAAGGTTTACGCCTCTACTTCTGAACTTGCTGTTGAAAAATCAATGCTGACAAGTTTGCAAAATCCTTTAGTTAAGCAGATGCGAAAACTGCATCAGGCAAAGGAACGCCGATCGCAAAATTTGTTTTTGCTGGAGGGAACCCACCTACTAGAAGAGGCATATGGCAATGGGGTTTCGTTTGTAACGCTCTGCTGTACTCCGATTTGGCAAGAGGCTCATCCTCGCCTATGGCAGCAAGCGACCGGTCGATCGCAACGGGCTGAAATTGTGAGCCAGGAGGTGCTGCAATCGATCGCGACAACCGTGCATCCCGATGGGGTTGTGGCAACGGTAGAACGAGTTGTGCGGACTCCAGACTTAGCCCATACTCAGTTGGGAATTGCGTTGGAGACGTTACAAGACCCAGGCAATTTAGGAACCATTATCCGAACGGCGGCGGCGGTGGGTGCCGATGGATTATGGCTCAGTGCAGACAGTGTGGATGTGGATCACCCCAAAGTGTTGCGGGCTTCAGCAGGGCAATGGTTTCGCCTGCCCATGACAGTGAGTGCCAATTTATTATCCGAGATTCAGCACTTCAAAAGTCAAGGGATTCAAGTCATCGCAACGTTGCCGACTGCTGCCGCTACCTTCTGGGAAATTGACTTAACTCGGCCAACACTGATTTTACTTGGCAATGAAGGGGCCGGGCTGTCATCTGAACTGGCTACAAGGGCAGATATGGGCGTAAAAATTCCTTTGGAACCGGGTGTAGAGTCGCTTAATGTGGCAACCACTGCTGCGCTCATGCTTTACGAGGCGCGCCGTCAGCAACAGTTTGTGAACAAAGAACCATCAATTAACCGTTGACCATTGATAAAACTCAACAGCCAACGGTAATCAATCAAATCAACAAAGGGAACACGGCATTACCCCGTCCCTACCTCTCGTTACCGATATCGCCGCTCACCGCCAAAAGAGGCCGATCGCCGGTTGTTATTATTTTCACGAGGTCTAGCTTTGCTAACTCGTAGGTCGCGTCCCATCCATTCTGCACCGTCAAGAGCTTCAATGGCAGCCGTTTCTTCAGTATCAGATTCTAATTCAACAAAAGCAAATCCCCGCATCCGACCTGTTTCTCGATCGACAGGAAGCGTTACATTTTGAACTTTTCCATATTCTGCAAAAACCTGCTCCAAATCTTCCTGAGTGACTTGATAGGACAAGTTACCGACATAAATTGACATAGCAGCGTGTCTCCAAATTTCATTGATGTGTAGCATTGGGAATTCGGAGAGACGCTTACAACAGATTGAAAACGACTGGACATCCGAACATCATGCTTGTTGACCATTTAAATGATAGCTCTCGAATGGCTGCAACGCTGCTAAATTTGCTTCGGTTTAAATAGCTTTTCAAAATTTATCTTGAGTCGAAGTCAAGTCCTTTCTTTCGGTAGAAGTTAAACTTCCTAATCTTTGCCGAAAAATGATGCTATTTGGTGATTTAGCGTTTGTGGATGCCTCAATAAGGATGAATTAGGGGAGTTTACAGTTAAATTTTAAACCTTAACGATCGGGTCTTTAATCAGCTTTATGAATGTATCTGAAGTCTTCGTCAAAGAAGTACTATTAATTGATTTGAAAGTTTTATCAAATTAAATCGAGCTAACTCATTGAAGGATGGAAATACGATCGTTGAAACAAATAAAACAGACGTTTTTGAAATCTGCTTATTGCTAGCACAGTGACTATTATTAAGTTTAATATTACGTTTGATTCTTAATTGCTAAGTTTCTTTGCTTTCAGAAGTCGAAGAGTCAGGAGTAGGATTGTCTGTCCATTTGGGTGAGGCTTCCGCAGCGCGGTGAGTTGTTGGGTTGGGTTCGCTATAAGTTACAGGAGGAACCAGTTCTAGCTGAGCCGATCGTTTAGACTGGACCGCAGGTTGTCGCCTTCGACGAGAAACCCCTTCCTCTGTCGTTTCTTCTGCCACCACCTCATAAAGAACCGCCCTCTTTTGAGCCTGTCCCTTTCGCAGCACACGCCCCAATCGCTGGATATACTCCCGTGCGGAGCCAGTCCCTGATAGTAAGATCGCCACACTGGCTTCTGGTACATCCACCCCTTCGTTTAGCACATGGGACGCAACCAGCGTTTTGTAGGTTCCTTCCCGAAAGTTTTGCAAGATGGCATGACGTTCCTTTACCGGAGTTTGATGGGTGATGGCCGGAATTAAAAACGCCTGGGAAATGCGGTAAACCGTTGCATTATCGTTGGTAAAAATCAGCGTTTGCTCTGGGTAGTGCTGTGTCAGCAACTCGGCCAAAATTCGCAGCTTTCCTTCTGTGCCAAGGGCGATCGTCCGGGCTTCTCGGTGAGCCAGCATGGCCCGTCGTCCGGATTGAGACTGAGCACTTGCTTGCACAAATCGTTGCCAACCCTGCAACGTTCCCAGCCAAATTTTGGACTTTTGCAAAAACTCATCGCGGGTTTGAATCAGGGCATCATACTGTTCTCTTTCCGAGGGTGACAGTTCCACTTTAATCTGGACAATTTCATGATGGGCAAGGGCCTTACCTGCCAACTCTTCAGCCGTGCGATGATAAACCACCGCACCAAGCAACGAATCTAGATCGGTATGCTTACCGTCCGATCGATCGGGTGTGGCAGTTAATCCCAGACGATAGGGAGAAATGGCATATTCAGCAATCACGCGGTTAAAGTCGGTGGGCAAATGGTGGCACTCATCGCAGATCAACAGAGCATAGCGGTTTCCCAAAGATTCAGCGTGAATGGCAGCACTATCATAGGTTGCAACCAGAATCGGAGTTCGATCGCGGGAGCCACCACCCAGCAAACCCACTTCGGCATCGGGAAAAGTCGTCACGAGTTGGGCATACCACTGATGCATCAAATCCAATGTGGGCACTGTGATCAGCGTACTGCAAGCCGTCTCCTGCATCGCCAGTTGGGCTAAATAGGTTTTTCCTGATGCTGTCGGTAGGACAACTACCCCCCGATGGCCGGCCTGAATCCAGGCGGTAAGAGCTTCCTGCTGATGGGAATAGGGCTGTCGTGCAGTTTGGGCAGCCAAGCTGACGGATGGAAAGTCCTGGGCTTCATCGGTAAAAGCCGTTTTTTCAGTTTTAAGGGTGGCAACTAATTCGCGATATTGGATCGCCGGAATCCGAAACCGCTCAACTCGATCGTCCCATGTTGCGTAGTCCACCCATGCCTTGCCTCTGGGTGGTGGATGCAAGATTAATGTACCGCGATCGAACTTCAAAGTTGGGATGCGCCCCATAGGATTCTGAGCAGATTTACCTTCTGCCTATTGTAAAAGAGGGCATGATGAAACAATTGCGTATTAAAAAGGTGTAAATTCTTCCCGGATGGTCTAGGTAATCTATGAAAATTTGACTAGTTCATAAACGCACTCGGCTGCAATTCACAAATCTACTGAAATTTATGTGTCTCCCTGTTTGAGGTTTATAGAACAGGCTCCATTACTTAAGCAAACCACTAACAGGTTGATGCATCTGCCTTGGAAAGTCCGTTGTTTCTTTAGCAATTAAGGCAGATTATGACTTTTACTAGAACCTTAGCCAACTGGACAGTACTTGCTGCGACGGTTGTAGGTGTTGGTATTGCAGCGGCACCGGCTGAAGCTGCGGCTCTCAAATGGACTCTTCAAGATGTCACCTTCAACGATGGTGGAACAGCAACCGGAAGTTTCCTCTTCGATGCTGATACAAACACCTTCTCTGATGTGAATATCAACACATTCCTGAGCAATGGGAACCCGCTCGCAAATTATCTGTCCGCTTCGGGGAATGCAAATTTCTCCGTATCAACGACTGCAACTTTATTTCCTCCAACTTTTAAGGCTCTGTTCCTTGGTTTCAGTAGCCCGCTTACAAACCTTGGAGGAACGGTTGACCTTCTGCCAACCATTGAGATCGCATTAGCGGATGGTTTCCCGCTTGCCCGTTCCATCAACGCTGGGACTCTCAGTGCCAGTGCTACCCCAATTCCCACTCCGGCTCTATTGCCGGGGCTGATCGGGTTAGGCGTAGGAGCTTTACGCAAGCGCAAGCAGGATGAAGAATCGCCAGAGCTTGAAGAAAGTAAAGCTTAATTAATTTAGCCGTAGGGGCGAGCGTTATTCAAATCCCATTAGCAGCCAATGGGACTCACCACCCTTGCCCCTTCCTGCCAATTATTTCTCCTCAGAAAGCGGGTGATCGGGCGATCGAACAGGTTGGCTCAACATATTCTCTAATTCTGTTCCTTCCAGGGTTGCGCCTTCCAGGTTGGCGTAGCTTAGGTCAGTTTCGCTGAGGTTCGCGTTTTGCAAATTGGCTCCACTCAAATTGCTGTCGCGCAAATCGGCGTGGCTGAGATTGGCATGGTTGAGATTGGCCCCCAGTAAATCGGCTCCGTCCATTTTGGCGTGGCTCAGGTTTGCATAGCTCAGGTTTGCTCGGTTGAGTCTGGCTCCTCTGAGGTCTGCCTCGGTGAAATTGGCGTGGCTTAAGTCAGTTCCAATTAAGCGCGTTCCCTGCAATTTTGCGTCGTTCAAAACAGCATGATGCAGACAGGCTCTCCCTAATTCTGCTCGGCTTAAGTCAGCACGGGTCAGAATGGAGTGGCTTAAGTGGCTCCGGGTTAGCTCTGCTCCAATTAAGACGGCATCCTGTAAATTTGCATTATCTAAATTGGCCTCGCTAAAGTCCGATCGACTGAGATTGGCGTGGCTGAGGTTTGTCTGCCTCAAGTCGGACTGGCTCAGATAGGCTCCCAAGAGATTGGCGTGGCTGAGGTTAGCATCTTGAAGCATTGCCCCATCCAGATCAACCCCGCTCAGGTCGGCTTCCCGTAAGTCTGCTCCTTGCAGATTTGCCCGACTCAGTTCTGCCCCACTCAAGTTCGATCGCCGCAGGTTTGCATCCTGCAAATTCATTTCCTTTAGGCGACGCTTACTCAAATCAGCTCCACTCAGGTCAATTGCCTCGGAGGTTGTTTCTCTCCAAGTGTTCCAATCTTCGACGCTGTGCTGCGATCGGCTGAGATGGTCTGCATTTGCCATAACAATTGCCTCCTGGGGACGACGGTTAAGCCAACGGCTCACATGAACGAATGGGCAGATAAGGGATGTTAATCGTTATAGTGCAGATCCTGATAGTGAAAGCCTCGATCGCGCAAGTTTAATTCGTGCAAAGTGGGGTCTATCTAGAGAGCATAAGATCGTTTTAAGATTCCCTTGCCAGTTGTATCCATCGCAATATATTTTGCTGCAATAAAAGACTAAGCTGAAAAAGAGTCTAGGTGTAGAGTGCAATCACAAGGGTAATCTGCCGTCATCATGAATCGTTGTTGGTTAGCGTTAGCGATCGTTCTTGGAACAGTAGGGCATGCGATCGAAGTTGTGGCTCGTCCGGCTGAGGTGTTTTTGCCCCATCTTGAACAAATTCGGCTGAGTATTCCCCCTGATGATGTGTTGCGGTTGCCGTCAGAAATTTTATTGGGTGGGCCGGGGGGCTTGAATCCCAATGAGCTAATTGTCAAGGTTTTCCCTTCCAGTGCCCCAGCCCGACTCACCATTAGCCTGTTTACCTGCGAAAGTAGTCCCTTTCCTTGCCTTGTGGGTAGCTTCACCGCCGAAAGTGCTGGCTCTGCGAATGCCCAACGAGAACTAGCCCGACACCAAGCCATGGATACACCCATTACCCTGGCTCAAGGGGTGCGGGGCTATTTGCAGGAAGGCCCCAGCCTCAACCCACCCTCTGATTTTTCATCGGTGATGTGGGAGCAAGAAGGCATGATCTACAGCGTCAGTTTTTTAGCTTCTGAACGGCAAAACATCCTCTTCATGGCGCGTTCAATGGCAATCCAGCCTCCCATTTTCTCGATGCAGGTTCCTCCAGTGCGATCGACTCCGCCCTCCACCGAACCTTCCATGGGAGTTTCTACCGAACCCTCTGCGGGCGATCGCCTGACTAGGTAGAATTTCTCAGTAAAGAATTTTTTAAGGTGCTGATTCAGTGATAAGCTTTAGGGTGGCGATTTACAAATATTTAGGCTTTTTTTAAGTCCTTAGGAAGCTGATCACAACGATAGGCGCAAGCATGGTCACCACAGCAGAAACAACTAACGTCGGTTACATTACTCAAATTATTGGTCCCGTTGTAGACGTAAAGTTTTCCACTGGGAAAATGCCGCGCATCTACAACGCTCTCCGCATCCGGGGCACAAACACCGCCGGGCAGGAAATTGCTGTCACCTGTGAGGTACAACAACTTCTTGGAGACGATCAGGTGCGTTCCGTTGCCATGAGTTCCACAGATGGAATGGTGCGTGGGATGGAAGCTGTTGATACAGGTGCCCCCATTAGTGTTCCGGTGGGTAAGTCAACCCTCGGTCGAATCTTTAACGTCCTGGGTGAGCCAGTGGATAACAAGGGGCCCGTCAGCATGGACGAGACTCTGCCCATTCACCGTCCGGCTCCTAAATTGACCGATCTGGAAGTGAAGCCTTCGGTGTTTGAAACGGGCATCAAGGTGATTGACCTGCTGACTCCTTATCGTCGTGGCGGCAAGATCGGACTGTTTGGCGGTGCTGGGGTTGGCAAGACCGTGATCATGATGGAATTGATCAACAACATTGCAACCCAACACGGTGGTGTGTCGGTTTTCGGTGGTGTGGGTGAGCGCACCCGTGAAGGAAATGACCTTTACAACGAAATGATCGAGTCTGGGGTAATCGATAAGGATGAACCCGCCAACTCGAAGATTGCTCTGGTCTACGGGCAGATGAACGAACCCCCCGGTGCGCGGATGCGGGTGGGTCTGTCGGCCCTGACGATGGCTGAATACTTCCGTGATGTAAACAAGCAGGACGTGCTGCTGTTTATTGACAACATTTTCCGCTTCGTTCAAGCAGGTTCTGAAGTGTCGGCTCTGCTGGGTCGGATGCCTTCTGCGGTAGGATATCAACCCACCCTTGGTACAGACGTGGGCGACCTCCAAGAGCGAATTACCTCGACTCGTGAAGGTTCCATTACTTCCATTCAGGCAGTATACGTTCCTGCGGACGACTTGACTGACCCCGCTCCCGCAACCACCTTTGCCCACCTGGATGGAACCACAGTATTGGCTCGTGGTTTGGCAGCTAAAGGAATTTATCCGGCGGTTGATCCCCTGGATTCCACTTCCACCATGTTGCAGGCAGGCATTGTTGGTGAGGAGCATTACTCCATCGCACGATCGGTTCAGTCTACGCTCCAGCGGTATAAAGAGCTTCAGGACATCATTGCCATTCTGGGTCTAGATGAATTGTCTGAGGAAGACCGCTTAACGGTAGCGCGGGCCCGCAAGATTGAGAAGTTCCTGTCTCAGCCCTTCTTTGTGGCAGAGGTCTTTACGGGTTCTCCAGGCAAATACGTGAAGCTGGAAGACACCATTAAGGGCTTCAAGATGATCTTGGCAGGTGAGTTGGATGAGCTTCCAGAGCAAGCCTTCTACATGGTGGGCAGCATCGACGAAGCGATCGCCAAAGGTGAAAAGCTAAAAGCTGAAGCGAAATAGAAGTTGTAGGGATTTAGGGTTCAGGGATCAGAGATTAGGAGGGTAATCTCAGAAGCGAACCGTTCGTGAATCTTGACATGAGCCTTGGTTCTACTCCTGATCCTGACCCCATTCCCTACTCCCTACTCCCTACTCCCTACTCTTTGAAATACAACTATGCCATTAACTGTACGAGTGATTGCTCCCGACAAGACCGTCTGGGACTCTTCGGCTGAGGAAGTCATTCTACCCAGCACCACTGGTCAACTCGGTATCTTAACGGGTCACGCCCCCCTTCTCAGTGCGTTGGACATTGGGGTGATGCGAGTTAGAACCAATAAAGATTGGTCATCGATCGCCCTGATGGGTGGCTTTGCTGAAGTTGAAAATGATGAAGTGATTATCCTTGTCAACGGTGCAGAGCGTGGAGATGTGATCGATCGAGAGAAAGCCCGCGCCGCCTACTCTGAAGCAGAAACTCGCCTAGGTCAAGTCCGCAGTAGCGGCAGCCGTCAAGAACTAATCCAGGCGGAGAAAGCACTTCGCCGTGCCCGTGCTCGGTTCCAAGCCGCAGGTGGCATGGTGCAAGTGTAGGGTAATGGGTAATGGTAATCGGTGATGGGAAGTTTTGAGCTGCCTGTAGCATAACTATATTTCTACAAAAACGAACCGTTTCCCTTATTCGTCCTGACAAACTACACCCATTACCCACTACCGATTACCCATTACCAATTCGCTCCTAAATTACCAATTCGCGGTTCCCAATTCTTCAATTACGGACTAACTACCTGGCTGCCATGACTGCGAGGGTCATCAGGGCGTGAGCTGGGGGTGGTTGCATCTAGTCCCGAAATGCGCCCTTTGGCTTGGGCGTAGGGTAGAGAGTGTTCAGTCATGAGAGCTTCCAGGTTGGCTGCCATAATCGTGCGGGGCTGCTCTCCGATAGTGCTGGCAAGGGTTTCCCCAGTGCGATCGAGGAAGACAAAATGGGGAATGCCGTCTACGCGATAGTGCAGCATTTCAGGTAGCCATTTCGTGTTATCCACGTTCAGCATGACGAAATTAACTCGATCGCCATATTCGGTTTTTAATTCATCCATATCCTGCGCCATTGCCTGACAGGAGGTGCACCAGTCGGCGTAAAATTCCATTAACGTTGGCTTACCGTTGCTTAAAGCCTCCTCTAGTGGCATTGAGCTTTCTGCCATCGCTGCCAGCGAAGCTGTATTGGTTCCGGTCTGTAGCCCCAGAAACACGGACGCACTCAAAAGCACCGCCACCAGAACAATCACAAAATTCCGTAGACGGGTTGCAAAGGCAGACTTAGATGCATCAAACAGGGGAGACTCCGAAGCGGGTTTGGTTTGGTTGTCATTCATAGCAAACAAGCAAGTATCAAAGGAAACCTTTTAGAATTTAACGGAAGCGTTCCTCGCTCCAGATCTGGATTATAGATCAGTGCAGTTGAATGACTGGAAGCTGCTTGTGCATTTACATGCGGTCTGCTCGAAATGCTGAGGCAGTCTTTACCTTTCCTGAAGCGGAGTATCGAAGCACTGAAGCGTATACAACAGCGAGAGTTAGGCGATGCCAGCTTGGTTGATTGATGGAGAACAGAATGCCTCCAGCGAGTGCTGCCCAACCCACAGGACCAAGGAGCAGGGCGATCGTCTGGCTCATTCCCAAATAAATTGTAAAAGGGAGCATAATGCCCAGAGCTTGCGATAAACTGCCCAAAACGGTGCTTGCCAATAGGTAAACACCAAAACCGCTCATTTTTGCGATTGTCATCACACTACCCGCCAGCAGCAAGGGTTCAAAATCAGGATCGTCCTTGCCTTTTTGCATTTCCATTGCCAGCTTTTGCTGCTGCTCCGGTGAGAGTTGTTCCAACATCTTTTGAAACAGTTTAGCGACAACAGCAGTTTCGATTTCTCGTGCTTCTAGATCGTGCCATCGACGATCGCCCAAAGTTTCTGTCCAATCAATTCCAACTTGATCCGCAACATCGGTGACAACTTGCTTCCAGGAATCGTTCCAAAAAAGTTGTCCAATACTTCCTGCCCTGAGATAGCGGATATGGTTGCAAAGCGTGTCAGGGGCATCACCGAATTTTGAGTCGGTCAGTTTTGCCAGGGTTTGGCGTTGTTCCTTCGTAGCCGATCGGACAATTTTGTAAAATTCCCGCATGGTTCTCTTTCAGCTTCAGTTTCAGGATGATTGCATTTGCATCAATATCCTGTTACTCAAGCTAGCCGCCTTCCCTGCGACCGCGCATTAATATCGCTAAGCTTTAACTGAATAGCACAATCTAAGTAGAAATTGTGAAAAAGCGAGTTACTCTCATTTTCCCCAAACGATCGGTTCATATGCCAGTTACCTATCGGTTGGCCAAGGACTTTAATGTTGCTGCCAATATCATTCGGGCCCAGGTAACTCCCAATCAGGTGGGAACGCTGGTTGTTGAGCTATCGGGGGACATTGACCAGCTTGATGCCGCCCTAGACTGGATGCGATCGCAGGATATCGGCATTTCTCTGGTTAGACGAGAAATTGTCATTGATGAAGAAGTTTGCGTCCACTGTGGTTTATGTACCGGAGTTTGCCCCACTGAAGCTCTCACGCTTGATCCTAAAACCTTCCGCCTTAACTTTACGCGATCGCGCTGTGTGGTTTG
>PVWD01000003.1 GCA_003003615.1 filamentous cyanobacterium CCP2
ATACTGTTTTTCCCTCCACTCACCAAAGAGCATCTTCGCTCGTTCTTTTAGATGCGGCACTCATTGTGTCAGGTTTGCTGATCTATGTTCAACCGAGTTGGGCAAATCCAAATCATTCCATCACAGCAGAAGTATCGCTGCATGAAGGGCAAGAAAGCCGATCGGCTCATGATCTAGAAACCCGTGAACCAAGTCTTGAGAATGATGCGGTCGCTGGTTTAGAGGAACCTTTGGCGGTTGATTGTGCCACTTACAGCCAATATCTGTCTCGTGAAGATTGTCCAACGGGTGGGACAGAACTGATTTTGCCAGAAAATCCTCTACGCTTTAATTTCGATCGTCCTAATGCTGCTTGCGATCGTCCAAATCACCTGGATGCATCCATCTTGAGTGTTTGTTTACCGCTTGAATAGATCGAAATAAGGGGGATAGGGGAACCATCACAGGTTAGCGAAGCAACTGTAAGGTTCTAAAACACGCCCTAGCTCTCTTAAAACCGGGAAAAGAAGATTTGATTGGTTGAATTACTTTTTGCACGCTGCATCGTTTGATTGCCAGCCTGATTGCTCTACCTAATTTTATTTCTTATTGAGGAGAAGATCCATGTTTGACACGATCTTGAAACCTGAATTCAGTACAGTTGGAATCAATCAAGTTCAAAATGGAAACAACGGTTTAATTCCCCGTTCTGTTGCCGATCGCTCAGCAGATTTATCTCTTAATTTATTTACTTCTAAGCGTGAAACAAGTTTGCCCCGGCTGGGCATAAACTCGATTTCGCTACGGCGTAAACTATATAGAAAATCGGCTCCATTTGCTTCATCTGGCTTGGGAGAGAACAGAGCAAATTTTTATCCAGAAACTCGATCGAAATTTGTAGAGGATGATAACCTGCTCATTCAACAAAAACATCATCTGCTAGATCAAAATAAGCAGTTTTTCCCTCGCCTGAGAAATCCACTCAACGGATTCAAACCATCAAACGTTGATCCCTTGACTGGGCTACCAACCGCCAACCCACGAGCAGTCAACACCCAAACTACTGATCGCCTACTAAACCCTGAAAACCGAGCAAATTCAGCAGTTCTACACGTTAAGGGCACCCTGAGAGCCGATCGGTTCATCCATCACTCTAACTATCAATACACACTGTTCTCCGGCAAAGGAAATGTTGATTTTGGTTCTGGTTATCGCGATTTTGTTGATTTGTCCAACATTCATTCGAGAAGTGTTCGTTTTAACTTGGCAAACCACCAAGGGGGCGGAGTTGTGTTTAATCCGGGTAATGGTTCCCGTGTATTTGATGCTTTAACCTTGAGTAATGGTCGGCATATTTTATTTGAAGGAATGGACAGTATTCGGTTTTCGGATGGGATTGTGAATCTAACTGTTATTCCAAATGATCCGCTTTTTGCTCGACAGTCAAGTTTACATAGTATGGGGATTCATAATGCCTGGCGTTTTACAACTGGCTCAAACCGTGTCCTAATTGGTGTTCAAGATTCAGGATTAGGGACAAATCAAAACGGATTTATTCATCCAGAGCTTCGCAATACAACGGTTTATTCTAATAATTACCGAGATGAGTTTGGTTTACCAGAATCTCACGGAACTGGCGTTCAAGGCATTATTGCAGCACGAAGTAATAATGGTGTGGGTTTAAGCGGAATTAACTGGAATTCTAATGTATTTCATATTGATGTGCTGGATGGTAATTTTGGCGATCAAACATTAGAGCAAGCGACTCAAAATATGATTACTGCGGCAGCACAGAACGGGCAACGGCTTGTCATTAATATGAGTTTGGGAACCAGAACCTTTAATCAGATTCCTGCCGTTCATGCAAATTTCGTGAATGTGGTTCGGAATAATCCGAATACATTATTTGTGATTGCAGCCGGAAACAGTGGACATCAGGGACAGTCAGGCTTAGCATCTCCCGCCACTCTGGCACAGCACTTTAATAATGTGATTGCGGTTGGAGCTTCATGGGGAACCCACGATCGCGATGGTTTTACAAGAACGCCAGGGCAGCGCATTCAATACAACTGGTGGGGATCGCAGTATGGGCCCGGTCTTACCCTTATGGCTCCTTCGGAAGTTTACAGCACAAAGACAACCCGAAACCGCTTTGGACAAGTGGAATTTGGCTATTACTTAACGGGCGATCGATTTAATGGGACTTCTGCGGCAGCTCCGAATGTGGCGGGTGTTGCATCCTTGGCGTGGAGTGTGAATCCTCGACTGAGTGCGGCTCAAATTAAAGGCATCTTATCGAGAACGGCTGATGATTTGGGAACGCCTGGATATGATCACTTCTATGGGCATGGTTTTGTCAATGCGGATGCGGCTGTCCGTCAGGCAATGGCCTATGCTCGTGCATGATTTCTGATTGGCAAACTGGGTAAGCAAGATGCCCACTCCACAAGAATTGGAGTCAACTCATCCAACCAAGTTATAGATGAACAGATCTGGTATTCTTCAATCGCATTCTTGACTTAATACGATTCGCCCGTCTCCTAACTGATACATTCCCTGTGGCTCCACGATCGGATCACCAATTTGCCAGGAGGTTTCGCTACTGTCTGGAATCGATCGTACTTCTCCAGTGGTATAGGATGTCGATCTATTTTCACCTGGACGTTCTGGCAAACCTCCTCTACCAGTGACAATAAACGTCCCTCCTGCCTCCTGGCTTCGTACTACACAGCTTGCAGCAATTAATCCTTCCGTGTCAATCGCAGTTTCCGGTAAGTCTGCTAAACTATCCCGCACAAAGCTGGTATCCGGTGTGGAAATTGTACCTGAGCTAAAATCACCCCTAGCATTCACATCAACGCGATCGTTTCCGTCCAACGTGTCTGGATCAGCATCAGCAGAATCTAATTGGAATCCTTCTCCAAAGAAAACTGGAGTCTCTAGCGTAATATCTCCACCAATCTGTCCAGCCGCCGCAATAATGTCGCTATCTCCAAACGCCAGAATGGAATCGGCATTGAGAAAGATGCTCCCCCCTTGTTGTCCGGCGGTAGCGATGATGTCGCTGTTATCAAAGGTGCGAATGGAATTGGCGCGAAAGTTTATATTGCCGCCATCCACTGCGCTGTCGGTGGTAATGTTGGTGTTTCCTAATAGGCGAATATCGCTAGCTACAAGGCGAATATCACCGCCAGAAGCATTCTCCGCCGAGGTGGTGACATCACTATTGCTTGCAGAAAAGGTATTTCCAGCAGTGAGCTGAATATTTCCTGCTTCGGCATTTTCTCCTTGACTGCGGGTGGAAATGGTCGAACGATCGCGCAGTGTTACATTTCCTTCTGCATCAATGCGGATGTTTCCTGCTTCGGCATTTTCTCCCTGGCTCTCGGTCGAAATCCTAGCCCGGTTGTCGAGGCGGACATCTCCCCTCGCTTGGATGGTGACACCACCTGCGGCCCCGCCTCCCTGACTTTGGGCAGAAATTCTGGCGCGATCGGTTAGCTGTAAATTTGTTGTGTCCAGCGTGATACTGCCGCCTCTGCCGATGGAGTTGGAGAGTGTGTTGGCAAACAATCCACTACCAGACCCATCGATCGCCACTGAATCCTGCACATTCAGGGTAATGCTACCTGCCTGTTGATTACTGGCGGTTGAGGGGGTGATAAGTCCACCCCCCGTTAAAGCGACTTGATTAGCATCAACGCTGATCTCCCCTGCCTGTCCTTGCCCGGTGGTGCTGGCAGTAATGCGCGATCGGTTTCCGTCAATGCTGAGCTGACTCGAATTTAACGAAATATTGCCTCCCCGTCCGATCGCATTTGCGCCGCCGACTTCGGTAGAAATTTCACTTCCCGATAGAAGCGATATTTGGTTTGCACCTTCAATAAAGATATTTCCGGCTCGACCTATGCCAAATGTGGCGGCAGAAATTTGCGATCGGTTGTTTAAGTTAAGTGATCCAGTACGGAGGGTGATGTCTCCACCTTGTCCGATCGCATTTGGGTTGACCGACGTGGAAATGGTGGCGCGATCGAGGTTGATGGTGTTGGCACGAATAGAAATGTTTCCTGCTGAAGCTTGCCCAAAGGTACTTGCTGATATTTGTCCAGTATCAGAGATTTGTAGATTTCCCGTTTGAATGTCAATATTTCCGCCTTGACCTGCATCTCCTAGAATAAAGGGAATCGTTGTAGCAACAATTCCAGTTGGTATCCCCTCTACAGGTGACCGGCCACTGATGTCGATCGAATCTGTAGCGCGAATGCGAATCTCCCCAGCATCTACTTGTCCAAAAGTTCCTGCAAAAATTTGTCCACCATCCTGTAAGCGCAAGCGTCGTGTAGTAATTTGAATGTTTGCAGGTTGACCAGTTGTAAAGGGTCCAGAAGACGCATTAATCAGAGTCGTATTCGTGCTATTTCCCCTCACATCAATAGAATCTGTTGCATTAATCTGAATGCTACCTGCTGTTCCGGTTCCAAAATTTTGAGCTAAAACACCCGCTCCATCTCGTAATCTTAAGCGTCCTGTATTGATGGTCAAATTGCCTGTGTTTCCAGTCGCATCTAGTTCTGCCGCAACTGAAATAGCTGAAGGACTATTTCCACTCAAGGTTCTACCGATCAATTCAACTGAATCAGAGGCATTGACAACCACACTACCTGCATTGCCAGTACTATTCGATCTGGCAGAGGATGTGACAAAACCTCCATCACGAGCAATCAGTTGTCCTGTAAAGATAGTGACGTTACCAGCATCTCCAGAGGCATCGCGTTCAACTCCGGCATTAATGCTACTAGAGAAAGTCTGATTGGGAGATCCTCCAGCCACTTCAATCCAGTCAGAAGCATTGATAAAAATATCTCCTCCGTCACCACTTCCACTTGTTTCTGCCGAAATTGTCCCTCCATCACGGATGCTGAGTCTTCTAGTTGTCAATCGAAGATTTCCAGCATTACCTGTGCTGCGAGTTTGGGCATATAAACCACTGGCATCTGAAACATCACCCTCTTGTGTGATTGGAGATGCTCCAACAATTTCGACAGACTCTGTCGCATCAACAGTCAGATTACCACTGCTACCTGTACTACCTTCCAGTGCATCAACTAATACGAAGGAACCATCCTGTATGATCAAACGATTCGTATTGATCGAGATGTTTCCCGCGTCTCCATCGGTCGTTGTAGTTGAAAGCACTCCTCCTGCGTTCCGCAACCAAGTCTGCCCTGCATTGATGTCAATATCCCCTGCTTCTCCGCTTCCCAGCGTCCGAGCATTGAGTCGAGCACTATCAGTGATGATTAAAGTACCTTGAATATTAGCTGTGATGCCTCCCGCATTTCCTTGCCCGACATTCAAACTATCTTGACTGCGATTAACTGAAGTTGATACTTCCGCTCGGTCAGATAACGTGAGCGAGTTTGCATTAATAGTAATATTTCCGCCATCACCGCGCCCTACAGAGGTAACTTCACTGAGAATGATTGTGTTACGACCATTTAATATGACACCACCTGTTGCGTTCACAAAAATATCTCCTGCATTACCTTGTCCGGCTGTGAAAGTATTTACCTGCGCGCTGTTAGACATCGAGAGTGAACCAACATTAATATCGATCGTCCCGGAGGCTCCTGTAGCTCCTGCATCTAAGGTGCTTCTAACTTGAGCGAAATCAGTAATTGTTAGTGTTCCGGCTGAAATATTAATATTTCCGGCTTGCCCAGAAGCCTCTGCATCAATTGCGCTGAAAATTCCGCCCGGAGCAAGTAATCGTCCTCCCCTATCTCTATCTGAAATAGTGACATCGCCACGAACACGCACTGTAATATCTCCTGCATTTCCCTGACCCGCAGGAAAATCAGCAAAGGCTGAGCGAACTATCGTCTGAAGTTGTGAGCGATCGGAGATAGACAATGAACCTGCTTCAACTTCAATAGTGCCCCCATCTCCAACTCCGCCAAAATTAACTGCACTGAAGATTCCGGAGCCTTGGGTCAGTGTGACCGAATCTCTTGCCCTAATGTGAACGCTTCCAGCATTACCTCTACCAAAGGTGCTGGCACTGATTTGAGAACCCGTAAGAAACAGAGACCCAGTTTCGATCGTGATGTTTCCTCCAACCCCCCTTCCACCAGGTTCTATACGATTGAAGATGGCATTAGTGAATCTGGGGTTATCCGGGTCTGCGGATCCAGTGAGTCTGACGAAATCCGTTGCTCGAATGATGATATCTCCCGCTGTCCCTTGCCCTAAAATCCCACTCAGGATTTGAGAATCTCCACTCAGTATTAGCGATCGAGCATTGATTGATATGCCACCGCTATTGCCCACTGCATCTCGCTCACCCGAATTCAAGACAAAACTGCCTGAGTCGATCCGTACATCACCTTCAGTTTGGATAGTAAGGAGTCCTGCATTACCCTCACCAAAAGTGCTTGCATCTAACTGGCTTCCGTTAAGGGATAGTGAATCTGAACGGATATCGATGTTTCCGCCATGACCACTACCTCCAGATCCAACGTTGTTTGAGATACTACTAACAGCACTCAACGTTACTTGTCCAGTTGCATCTAGCAAAACGTTTCCTGCCTGACCCTGTAAAGAACCTTGACCTGGCAAAATCCCAGCACGCAGCAAACTTGCATCATCTAGCGCAATTGATTGGGCAATTACAGCAATATCTCCACCGCTTTCAAATGTTCTGGTATCCAGTCTTGCTGAATCAGTGAAAGTGACATCGCCACGTCTAATTTCTGTTGGAAAAACAAGACTACCATCTGCACTCAATCCGATCGCTCCTATGCCGTTGACAGCACCAATATCAATCCGTCCCCCAAATGCATTCAGCCTACCTCCCTCAATGCTAATATCACCTCCCAATAGAGTTAGATTCTCTCCTGGCGGCACAAACAGACCATTAATGCCCAGAGTAGGAAAGATTGGAGTATTGGACTGTACCGTGATATTTCCCGTTGATACCTGGTTAAAAAAGAATGCAGAGGGATTCACCGTCAATAACTGCGAAGGCACATCGGGATCGATCGCACTAAACACCCCCTGATTGCCAAATCCGATCGCATCTGCGGTGGTTGCCACAAAAGAACCTTGTACATCTAATCGAGCATTTGGGCCAAACACAATGCCGTTTGGATTCATCAAAAATAGATTGGCATCACCACCAAATACCCCCAACGTACCGAGAATGACCGATGGATTATTTCCCGTTATGCGACTGAGAATATTTTCAATCCCGACTGGATTGAGAAAATATACACTTCCACCATTGTCTACGCCGAATTCCTGGAAGCTGTGAAACAGATTGGCTCCGCGTGTGGCTCCACCGAGAATCCCAAAATTTCCTTCACCGCCAACCACTTGCGATCGCTCCGCACCCAGCGAATCATCCGGCACAGGTTGCGCCACTGCCGACCAGGAAAAACTCGCTTCCCACATCCCAACTCCAGCCAGCGTCACCACACCAAGCAATCCCAGGGGATATAACCAATCGCGCCACCACTGCATAGAAGGTGCCTCAATTTAGCATAGGGTTATGGAAAATCATCGCTTAATTTATTGGAGATGAACAGAGTAAATTCTTTAAGTTTTGTAGTTTTAGGCAAGTCCAGTTGCGTTTTTCGGTCAGGCGATCGGCACATAGACTGAATGCCAAAGTTTCAATACAGCCCTACTCTGAATACAGAGTTGAAAAGCCTGAACCCCAACTTCAAACGGAGCAAAGCATGATTTTTGTTCAAGTTGAACACAACTATCAGCTATTGATTGTATTTGGCATTTGTTTAACCGCATCCCCACCTAGCAACCTGCTTAACCAAAATAGCCCACCCAAACCGCAAGAATTCCTCATCCAAACGTTATTCATAAAAACTTAAAGTAAAAAAGGGTTGAAGCATCGTTAGAATCTTAAGTAGCTTTTGATGGGGCGTGAGGAGGTGATATGGATAGTCGGTAAGCCAGTACAGGTAATGTGTATGAATTTTTATTATTTTTAATTGAATTAATCATCATATTCATCATCGTTCATTCATTCATTACAGGATGATTGGAGTCAGCTTGTGTTCAGCCGATTTCGCACCCTAAGATTGGCTCATTTGCATCGTCGATCGCTGCATTTTTTGGTTTTACTTTGCCTCAGCTTGTTGATTTGCCTTTGGTTTGGACAGCGTTCTGTCATCGCAACATTGCCCAATTCCTACCAGGCGAATGCTTCAGCAGGTTTGCAATCTAATGTAGAAGGTTTGAATGCTGCACAGCTTGTACAACGCGGCGTAGAGCATTACCAACAAGGAACCTTTTCTGAGGCGATCGAAGTTTGGATGCAAGCTTTGGAACGATATCAGGCAGAGGGCGATCTTGGCAATGCGGCAATTGTTTTAGAGAACCTTGCCAGGGCGTATCAAGCTTTGGGGCAAACCGAATCAGAAATTTATTATTGGGAACAAACCATTCAGCTTTACCGCCAGATGAATAACCCCCTGCAAGTGGGACGGATTGCCACTGAATGGGCCCAGGCTTATACCCGAAACGGACAATATCAACGGGCGATCGATTTGCTGTGTGGTGCTTCGGGTCACAGTTCTTTAGGGGGGCAATGCGAACCGGAAAGTGCTTTCGGTGTGGCGCAGGCTGTTGCCGATCGGTTAGGGGAGGCGGCGGCATTAGGCAGTTTGGGGGATGTATATCGGTTGCAGGGGGAATATCTACTGGCGATCGATCTAACGGAACGCAGCTTGGTAATCGCTCAAGAACTCGGACATTTACCCTATCAAATCTCTGCTTTGCATCACCTGGGGCAAACCTATTTGACCCTGGCGCAGATTGATTACAGACGGGCCCGGTTTGCTGAGGAAAGTGAGCAGCAACGACAGGCTAGCCTTTCATTTCAAGCTGCCCAAGATTATGACAGGTCCGCTCTAGAATATTTGCAGCAAAGTGAACAACTCGCGCAGACGGTAGGGGATTCCTCAAGCCAGCTTAGTGCCCTCCTCAGTGCTGTTCCTCCTTCCTACCGCACGGGGGCAATTCGCGATGCAGAAACTCAGTTACAATCTGCCCGATCGCTTTGGGACGGGCTGCCAAATTCTCAAGAAAAGGTGGATGCAGCCATTACACTTGCACGTCTGTTGCAATCCAGTCGGGATTCCAGGGTGGGATTCGCTTTTTCCCAACCTCAATGCCCAACGGCGACATCTGATCAAGCAAAATTCTTTCTGGAACAGACCGTTTCGATCGCCCAAAGCATTAAAAATTTACGAGCAGAATCTTTTGCTTTGGGTGAACTAGGACACTGGTATGAATGCACTAGGGAATACGAACGGGCTTTACAACTGACCCATCAGGCTCAGCTAATTGCCGACCAATCCTTACAGATGCGCGACGGGCTTTATTTATGGCAGTGGCAGGCGGGACGCATTTTAAAGGCGAAAGAACAAACACAGGATGCGATTCAAGCATATGATCAGGCGATCGCCACCTTAACGGCTCTCAGTGAAGAAATTCTCATTGCCAATCAGGAAGTCCGGTTTGATTTTCGAGATACGATCGAACCCCTTTACCGAGAGGCGGTTGATTTACGGCTGAACCAAGAGCAACCCTCTGTTTTAATTCCATCAACGAACAGTGACGCGAACATTAATCGGGTACTCACCACCATTGATTCTCTTAAACTGGCTGAATTGCAAAATTACTTTGGGAATGACTGTGTTCTGGTTGCCTTGAGCAATGAAGGAATACAGCTTGCACAGTCTGATCCAACGGCTGCGGTTTTTAGCATTATCATCCTAAACGATCGCACGGCTGTAATTGTCAGCATCCAAGATGAGAATCAACAAATTCAACAGCGGTTTGAATGGATTCAAGATGACCAAGAGAATGATATACCGAAAGAGAGAATTATTGATACGATTAACAATTATCGAAAAGGTTTAGACCGGACGCGGGATGCTGTCTCAGCTACGTTAGGAGGCTATGATCCCACGTTGGCAATACAGCTTTATGATTGGCTGATTCGTCCTTTTGAGAATCTTTTAGACGATCGCAATGTTCAAACGCTAGTCTTTGTGCAAGATGGTATTTTTCGCAGTGTGCCCATGAGCGCGCTCTATGACGGCAACCAATTCTTAGTTGAACAGTACGCCATTACAACAACCCCCAGCTTAAACCTGACCAGCTTTGAGCCACTGAATCGACGGCAAATTCGGGCCCTCGCCCTCGGACTCACGGAGCAAGCCACCGTAGACGATCGGGTTTTTCCCCAGTTGAATTATGTTGATTCGGAACTGCAAGCTGTGACAAGTATCCTACCCAATAGTGTGGAGTTGCTGAATCAAAACTTTACTCGCGATCGGTTGCGCCAAGCTTTAGAAGCAAATACTTATCCTGTGATTCACATTGCGACGCACGGGCAATTCAGTTTTGAAGCAGAGGACGCATTTCTTGTATCTGGTTTTGATCCAGATCAAAATACCCAAAAGATCACCATTAATGACTTAGATGATCTAATTCGCAGCACCAGCTTACAGAATCCAGTGGAGTTGTTGGTATTGAGTGCTTGCCAAACCGCTACAGGAGACGATCGGGCGGCTCTGGGGCTGGCTGGAATCGCGGCTCAGGCAGGGGCAAGAAGCGTGTTAGCCTCGTTGTGGGCAGTCAACGATCAGGCAACCGCACAACTCATCACACGATTCTATGAAGGCTTATTTGGAGAGCAACTATCACGGGCAAAAGCCCTGCAAGCGGCCCAAATTGAACTGATTCGCTCACCCGGCAGAACAGCACATCCCGCCTTTTGGTCAGCATTTATTTTGATTGGGAATTGGTTATGAGTCAGTGTAGTGCCCCTGTCTAATCGCCCCCACACCTCTCACTACTCATTTGCCACAACATCCCTCAGTTGTTCACTTTGCTGTAAGACTTCAATGCTTCTCGTTTCCAACTCCGCTTTTTGACTCCCTTCAGCCGATTCAGCTTGTTCCGCCCATTCCTGTCCGGCTGTTTGCTCTATCTCGGCTAAGTCCATGAGTAAGTCAAGCTGAGGTAACGCACTACCTAGCAGGTCGTACCAGCGATCGGCTTCATCCACTGTCGGGTTAACCACGCGAATTTCGGTTCCGGCAATCACATCGGTGGCTTGCTGATCAGGATTACACAGCAATGCAACTTGCCAATAATAAGTTTGCTCAGGGGATAGCTCAATCGGTAAGGGATAGGACATGATGCCAGAGGTGCTTTCTAGGGTTGCTGTATGAATGGGTGGCACCTGTAAGGTTTGATTGGCAGCATAGGCGTAGACGCGAAGTTCGACCTCGACTGGTTCTGAGTCGGGAATGTACCAGGATAAGGTGGGACGGGTGTTACTGGTTTGGCCAACATGGCTGTAGGGAGCCAATAGCGTGAAGGCGGTTTCTGCGGTTCCAGAACAGCTTCCGGTACGGGTTCCGGCGATCGTCCGAGCATTGGGGGTGGGCCGACCCGGCGAGAGGTATAGCGTCTTTGGGCGAGGGTGACATTTGCAAAGGTGACAGTAATGAAAATAAGAGTGACTATCGAGGTTCGGAGTACTTGAGGGAAGCAATGCAGCCGGTAGCTCATAAAAATCTCCTAGCAGTTTCAGGATTTGATCAACTTAATCTTCATAACATAATCAATTTAATCTTCATACAGAGGATAGGTTTTTATGCCAAATTCAAACAGAATCTTTGCAAAAAGCCGTACGATGTGTATGATTTTGTCAACTTTTAGACAGAAAAAATAGCTACTAAAACCAGGGTTTTGCGATCGGATAGGTGAGTTCACAAATTGTTCCTTTCTTTGAATTGGGGATTCGTTGAAAGGTTCCGTTCAATTGCTTTGCTAGCATCATCGCCTGTTGAGTTCCTCGTCCGGCGGATAAGCGAGAATCAATGGCAATGCCTGAGCCGTTGTCTGCCACGCGGATCAAAATTTTTCCAGCTTGCGGTTTACAAGTCACTTCTAGACGGGTCATTTCTTTGGCATATTTTCCAGCATTACAGAGTGCTTCTTCCAAAAAGCGACAGAGCCTACGCTTTTGCTCAATGCTAAGAATGCGAACATCGATCGGCTGAAAGGATACCACCTTCACTTTCAGGGGTTCAAAATGCTGAAAAGGGCGATTCAATGTGGCTCGGTAGACCTCGTGGAGCAGTTCATGGGTGGGGCGTTGCAAGTCGAATGAGTGTCCGTTGCAGACGTAAAAATGTTGATTTGGGAGCAGCGTTTCCTGCTGAATGGAGTCGTACACCATTCGTAATTCATGGTTCAGTTTTTGGAGTTCATTATAGAGCTGATCACGCGAGTAAGACTCCTCCGGACAATGCCGCATGATTCCAGCAAGCGTTTGTAACGGCCCATTGTGAATCGCGTCAAAGGTGTGCTCAATTACAGATTGACGATCGTAAATTTTTGCTTTGAGGTCTTGCTGATGGCGGTAGAAAAGAGCAGCAGTCAGCCCTGCACTATTCAAAATCAGGACGCTTAGAGCCGGAACAAGCGGCAGCCACCATCCTCCCATGAGTGCCACAACACAAAGGATAAACAAAACAGTACTAGCAATGCCCAGCGCGAAAAGGGTTTTGAAGGGTGATGCTAAAACTCGGCTTAGAACAATTCCAAGCAACCCCCAACCGATAATCCATACATAATCCCAAGTATTAGCCCACGTTCTCAACAAAGGCCGATCGTCTAATACTGCGCTGATGATTTGACTCGCTACATGGGCATGGCTCTCTACACCATAAATTAATCCAGAACTATCATTATCTACCGCTGAAGAACGCACTAAGTCTCCGGCACTCACCGCCCTTGAACCAATCAAAACAACACGATCGCGAATCCATTCTTCTGGTACATTTCCATTCAAAATATCAGTCATTGATACCCGATGAAAGGGTTCCTCGCCGCTGCGATAGTGAATTAAAGTTTGATAGTTATTTGCATCGGCATTGACATAGCCGCCAGAATTAGGCAGCACATAAGGGATTTCTACATCCCCAAACCGCATTGCCACCGGATCATAAATACCATTTTCTAGATCAATTCCCTCTTCAGCCAAGTAACGTTCAGTCAGTAACAAAGCCAGAGAAAATCTCTGCTCTCCTGTTTCAGTAAACGTTTCCAACAAACTTCGTCGTAAGGCTGTATCTGCATCCAAAACAACATCTGCAAACCCGATCTGCTCCGGTGCTAATCCCGCAGGAGGGGCGATCGTATTGTTACTCAGATCTGGTAGCACCTTTTCAATTCCAATAATATTTTCGGCTTGAAAGGCTTGATTTAATCTATCTTGTCCAGGTTCTACAGGTAAATCTCGGATTAAATCTAGCCCAATCACTCTGGGTTCATCGGTTTGTAATGTTTCGATTAGTTCAGCCAACGTTCCATCTGAAATGGGATACGTGCCAACTGCCTGAATATCTGCTTCATCGATTCCAACAATTAAAATTCGTTCATCGGTTGATTCTGGTGAACGCGATCGAAGGAGGAAATCAAGCATCCACCACTCGGAAGGCTGTAAGGCCCCTACCAATCGCAGTAGTATTACTAAACCAATCACAAATAATCCTGGCAATGCACCAATCCGCCAGATTGCAACCTCATCCCGAATTCGTTCCCAATACTTGTGACTCATCTTACCCATTACCCATTACCCATCAATCAATCAACCCCTCTTCCCGTGCCCGGATTCCCACCTGAGTTCGCAGATTTTGATTGTCCTCTGGATAAACACTCAGCGCGTCTTGCACTTTTGTCCAATAGTTCCGCACGGTGCGATCGGAAATGTTCATTTCTTTGGCAATGGCTTTATCCTGTAGCCCTTCCTGATAGGCAAGCCGCAATAATTCCAGCCATTCTGGTTTCACCTCCAGCCCCAGTTTCATTTCCTTCGGGAGGTAGGTTCCACCATTTAAAGCCATATCCAGCTTAGTGAGCATTTCATCTCGACGCAATTTCTTGTCGGCAATGGTAAAGCCTCCTTCGTGGTCATCAATCATGGGTTTGAGCCGCACCAGAGGTTTGGGATTCATGCTTTGCACGACAATATTAAGAGTGGGGTAATGCTGCATTAGGAATTTGAGTAACTCAATTCCGGTTTCAAAGCGGGCCGTTGCTCCTTCAGATTCAGGAATTGACAAATCGACAACGACTAAATCGGGCTGCAATTGTTCGATTAATGTCTGTCCTGTTTGCCGTGTTTGGGCAATTTGAATGGTTGCATTGGGATAGTGATCTTTTAATAGGTTAACGGTTCCATCTAAAACGAGTTCGTGATCGTCGATCACCACAATTGTGCAGTTCATGGTTATCACCAACAGGATGTATGTTTTAATCTAACCCTACTGTAAGGGATGGAGCCGATCGCAGCCTCCAATGGCAATACCACGTTACAGTTAGCTCACGACGACGGTGAAACAAGTGTCCACGGGCTAACCCACGCATGACTCGGCGCAAGTAGCGCAACTCCTTTGTGTGGAGAATGCTAGAAATCATCACCGCATTGGGGTAGGTGACTTTAACCAACAGTTCACCGAATGGTTTGGGGCACTCTACACTGTTGGTTTTATTTTGAGCTAATAAGCGAACGCAACACGGCAACTTTACCGGGCTGATTGGCATCACAATTTGCAACAGTTCATTTAGCACCATCAAGATAATTTGATTTTGTGCTGTGGCTTCCTGCTCCCAGGTTGTTGGCAGTTCTATCTCTAAATCAGCAGCGTGAAGGCGTTGCCAATTCTGTAAATGAGATTGAATGGCTAAAGGCAAACTGTCTGCAATATAAGGTGGAGAAAGTTCATCACTAATTTGCTCTAACTGATGATGAATCTTTTCGATCGCCCATAGTTTTGCCTGGTCGGTTTGGTTTGGATCAGTTGCGCTCGTTTGCCCTGGTTCTAAGGCTGCTTCCAAGTCTCGACGCAAAACAAATAGCTCCTGCATCACCCCATTATGAATGCGTTCGGATTGCACTTCTAAATGTGCTGTTCGTTGCTCGAACCACCACCGCATCGATCGCTGTAGTTCGAGGTAGGAAACCATAGACCAGAGCAATAGCATCATACAGATTAAGATAATCACGGGCTGAATGGCTACACACTGCGATCGAGTGTGGGGTACAGGAATGCTTTCTATAAAAAAGACCACTTCTACAATACGGTAGACACTCAAAACATTGCATCCGCGCTTTCTGCACCCTGAATGGCACAATTCTGCAAGCGAACTTGCCGAAAACTGCAACCCTGCAAAATTAGAAAACCATAATTCTTGGTGACTAAAGTGTTCGAGGTAGACGGTGGCTCGAGTACAAACTGATGCTAATCCACTCCAATATGTTGCCCAAGCACCTTCTTGTTCCTTCTTATTGGATTTAATGCTGGAGGCGATCGGGGTCATGGTAATTTCTCCTGATGAGGGGAGTGGGGAGGAATTTTAGGTAGGGGTAATTTGCAGATCACCCCTACAATTTTTAGTTAATCAACTTAATCAATCATTTGATCATAGGCGGATTCCAAACCTTGCCATTCTGAATAAACTTGGTTTTCTAGATCCTTCAAGCGTCGGATTTCTGTCTCGCGCTGATACTCACCCTTTTCCTTTTGCTCTAACAACTTATCCAGTTCAGCTTGGCGCGATTCAATATCCTCATCCATCCGCTGAGAAACTTCGATATCAAAAGAATTCAGCAGATTTTTGACTTCTTCATGAACCGTTTCTGCCTTCTGACGCGCTACATCAGATAGGTGCCTCTTCATTTCAGTTCTGACAGATTTAACAAACTTGCGACGGACAAATTCCATTTGGGTTGTTCCAGACAATGCCATCAAAAGTCCTGCACCAACCGGAGTCAGCACAATTTCAAATACACCCAGTAGGATAATATTGGCTCCAATCACTACACCCAGGTTCACCAGCACACCCTTCCAGTTAAAAGCACCCATACCAGCCCCAGCCGCACCTGCAATATCTCCCATAAAGAAGGCTGCTGCACCAGTAGCGAATCTCGCCCAACCTGGATATCGCTCCTCAAGGCTTGTATTGTGAGCAATGGTAATTTGTCCACCAGAAAGTTTGTCATTGATCGTATCTGTGATGTCTCCATAAGCAGTACCGTATTGGCTGGCACTGAGAGCAATTTTGGAAAAGGCATCTTTGATGTCGCGTTCAGCCCCTTTACTCCACTCTGCCATGCGATCGTTCAGATATTTCTGGAAGCGTTCTTTCATTTCCTGCTCAAATTCTCTACGCTTACCCTGCCGTAAGAAGTTGAGGAAGTTCAGATCAGGCATGTAGGGTTTGAAATCAACCACAAAGGTTTCATCCAAACTAGAAATAAAGTTGTAGACTGACTCAGCCAGCATATTTGCTCGCTCGTCCCTCATTTTGATAATTTCTTGCCTGAAGTTGCTCTGAATTTCTCGGAGTTGCCGAAACTCTGGTTCAACCGACTTAATGCGCTGCCGCAGTTCGTTCACATCTTGATCCAGTAATGGGATTCGCACATGAACAGTTTCATGAACTCGATGATAAGTTTGTCGCATCAGAGTGCGTGCCTGACGAAATTCAGAAATGGCCCGTTCGCGGGTCAAAAACCATTCCAGTGAGCCAATAAACTCAGTTAATCCCGTTCCTTCGAGAGATTCTCCTTTGAGGCGGCGGCGCAGCGCATTCAAGGCAGAAGTTTCAAATACCCGATCGTCATACAAATCCGTCCCTTCTACTTGGCAATATTCTTGCAGATTCGCTCGAAATACTTGTCGCTGACTGGTTTCAATTTGCTGTACCTCGATCGCATCATCTGGATCAAAAGCAGACTTTTGTAGCTCATCCCAGCGGTTAACTAGAAAGAAAATCGTCAGTCCTCGATCTTTCAGATAGTTTTCTAAATAGCGACGTTCCTCCATTGTGCAGGGTTTTGTTGCATTCAGGATAAATAGAATCGCATGGCAGTTGTTAATGTACCCAAGGGTGAGCTGATTGCGATCGTCGGTGTCGTTTAATCCAGGACTATCGACAATCTCGACTCCATTGTGGAGTAATTCCAAAGGATACTCCACAACGGCATAATTTACGTCTGGAAAGGCAGCTTCTCCCGTTGCCTCCAGCCGTTTTGCTTCATTTGGATCGATCGTGTAGTATTTGCTGAATTCCTCAAAACTCAGAATTTCAGTTGAGTCATCTTTGAAATAGACCGTGACTTTCTCCTCAAATCCGTAGCGAATAATTGTGAGAATTGCAGTGCAAGGATTAACTGCTCTAGGCAGCAGATCTTTACCAAGCAACACATTCAGTAGTGTGCTCTTGCCATGCTTCATATCCCCCAGCACCATCAAACGGAATCGTCCTTGAGCCAGATTCTCACTCACAAACGTTAAGTCCTGAATTTCTTGATGCAGATTCAATGTTCCTGATGCCTGTTCGCCTTCTTCCTCAGCCGCTTGCAAAATAGCTGCCGCGCGATCGAGATATCCAGCAAATTCTTGACGTTTCTCGGCAATATTGTGTAGGTTTGCAATCAAATTATCAACATCAGTTTTGTATTGTCCATTGACGCTCATGTTCATGGTTTTTCTCCGTGTATTTTTAGGTTGAACTTTGACTACTCCGATTCGGAAGATAATTCCCTCAAGCAGAGAGACCCGCAGGAACCACGCCGTAGTTGAGTAGTTCGATGTAGTAAATCAGTTGATGCATTCGGTTTGCTGTCTGGCTCACAACGGTTGTGATATCAGATGAAGATTGCATTTGCGGAAGCGTGTTTAGTGCCGTCGCAAGATGCTGCTTCCTCCAGCGATCGTGTTTTATCCAAGAAATTTCATAGTTTTCATGAATTAGAATCCCTGTACCCGAATGCTGATAGGAAGGCAATGACAAGGCAAAGGGCAACAAGCCATTGGAAGAGGACAAAATCTGAAACAGATCAGGAATCAAATCATTCACGGTGCGAATCCGAAAGAAATGAGTTCCTAAATCGAGAGGTTGGCACGAAATCGGCGGTGCCCCGTAAGTATAGGCTGCATGGATTTTTCGTTCTGGATGTTCTTGTTGCAGTCGGTGGGTCAGCAAAGCGGCAACCGCTCCACCTAAACTGTGTCCTGCAATCAAGATGGGCTTAGCCACATTTTGTGGTTTCATCACAAATCGGATGACCGGTCGCCATAACCCTTCGGCTAATTGCCCCACACCTGAATGAATTTCATTTGCATTGGCAGAAACTAAAAAATTCAACAACCAATCATTCAAATTATGAGAACCGCGTAGCGCAATAATTACATGATGAGGCGTGGATAAGAAGATGCCGTGAGCAGTCGATCGAGGATAAGTATCCACCCAATCATTAACATAAAGATAACCATCTAACTGACCTCCTTCGGTCAAGGGAATCAACTGGAGACGTTTACGCACCGCCAAAATGTCTTCATTCGCTGCGATATAGGCAAGGCGGCAAAGGCAGGCTAGTTGCAGTGCTTGTGGGCGATCAAACCTTGGCAAAACAGATTCAGGGTTTGAAGAATTAGCGGGCAAGAAGCCATTGAAGAGATGATGGGTTCGCCTAGTGTACGTGCGGCAGGCTTGCCAAACCTTGTGCCGCATCGGATGTTTGTTCCAATCCTGCGATGAACTCATAGGTTCCTCCTACTTCCTAGCGGTAACGCCAAGACTTTACAGCCCGTCCTTCTGTATTCTGTTGTTCGATATTCTGCTGTTCTGCATTCTGCTGCCCTGTATTCTGCTACTTTACACCGGGTAGTAACCAGGGCTTTGTAGCCGATCGCCAATCTTGCTGGTTCAGAATCTTGTCATATTCGCCGCCTTCTACCCATTTGAACAATTCAGCAGTCCGCATAACTGTCCAGGGGTGCGATCGGTTCATAGTGCTAAGTACTTTTACAACTTTGTCTAGCGCATCATAGTCATAGGATTCAAACTCTTTTGCCTGTTTAATAAACTCGTTCACTAATGCAGCACTGTAGTATTTATGCGGTAGCCCCGCCATTTTTACCATTGCATTTGCTGCAACGTTTGGATCTTGACAAGCCAACAAACCAGCGCGATCGGCTGTGAATTCTGACATCCGTTGCCAATTTTGTAAGGCAAGTTGCAAACCAGATGTCAATAGCCCTCCGATTCCCAGCGTGAAATTACCAAGATAGTGAACTAAAGCAGGAAGATAAGTTGCTGTTTGATAATACAAAACATGCTTGCTTTTAATATGTCCAAGTTCATGGGCAATGACAAACAGCAGCTCATCTGGAGAGAGCAAATCAATACAACCCGAATTCAAAACAATAATCGGTTTTTCCACGCCAGCCGTGAATCCATTAATGTTGTAATTCCATTGCAGATACAAATCTGGTTGATGACAAATACCCAGAATATTGCAAGCTTCTCGCAATGCATTGTGTAGCTCTGGAAAGTTTGTTTGACTGACCTTTAAGCTACTCCCTGTATATTGAACTCGTAGAAGCCGTTCAAACCCGATTTCATTCAGCTTACGAGTCAGCCCAGTAAAACCTGGAACTTGTTCCAAGGCATCACGTGCTGATTTATCCCAAGGATGTTCATAGGATTCAATTTGTAGAAAAGGTATCTTATTTCTGTTCATGGTTTACTCCAATCTCTGATTAACTTCCATAGCTGAAAGATATTGAATTTCGCTCAACATTTCGTTCCCCGTTTCTGTAAGGACTGTCTCAGTTTTTGGAATTGCTGTTTGCAGAAAACAGATATTGGAATTGCAGAAAACTGAACCTCCAAAGAGGTTGTAGCTTGATTTACCATTCGGTCAAAATCTCCTGACTACAAACAGCAACATCTACTGCATTTAATGGCAAACAAGCCGTCACAAAGAACTAATGCATCCAGAGGTTATCTTTTCTAATGTAAGGGTGTCATTCATTCAGAAACCCTAACCATGCAAAATCAATTTTTCAGTTTGCTGCAATCGATTTTTCAAAAGGGTCTTCCCTTTGCCCTTAGCTTTGTAGATGATGCTCTGCTGCTTGCAGCCACCAGAATGGGGCTTCACCTTCCCTGGCTACAGTGGGCTAGCACTGTATTGCTCATTGCGACTGTGCTGTACTGGACAGTGCGGCTTTTGCGTTTTCTGTACTTCAAATCTCTTCATGTATAGGTTTTTGCAACACGCTACGCAATTTTTCCCAAAATTTAAATTGCACAATTCTGCAACTTCCTCCTACTGAAAAATGCAGCTAAGTTGGCATAAAGCATTAACGATTTATCAAACGGCTCAACTTAATCTATAGACATTAGTTGATTCCTTTTTGAATAATTTCTGGAGTACCAACCATGACCCTCTTCAATTCCGCTATTAATGTCCGTTTGGCTTGCCTCCAATCCGATCTTGAAAGCCTGCTTACTCAGGTACTTGAGCAGCTTGATGCCAATCTTGAGGTTGAAAAAAAGGAAGCGATTCTACAAGATTTTGAACACTCAAAATGTTTGTTAAGGAGATTTGAAATTCTCTAAATTACGTCAAACAACTTGTCCTTTTTTCCTGGATTTTATCAATGAAAAACAGCACTGATATCAAATTTGAAGAAATTGAGCTTCAAGATAACATTCTACTGCCGACGAAAGGAACTAGACGAATGTTGCAAATCGATCGCACAAACTCTGATCCTGGTCAAACTCTTATTTCTGAAATTAGAGAACCCAAAAAAGTTCCCGTCATGGGTTCACCTGAACGAATCAGCAATCTTATGCCCAATGTTTGGGTGTATGGCGGTGAAGCCTATGACTTAACTGACTTTATTAAGAAACACCCTGGTGGTGAATTCTTCATTGGTCGGATGAAGAATCGCGATATTACTGTTCTGGTTAATGTGTTGCATCGTAACCCAGAAAAAGTGAAGCAGCGACTGAAAAAATATGCTTTGGGGCGCAAAGCAACCCCTGAAGATCTACACCCGAAATACAATGCTCCTCCCTTCTTGTTTAAGGATGATTTTGACGGTCGAGTCGATACACCTCACTTTGATTTTGAACAAAAAGATCAGTTGCTAAACCGTATTCGCGATCGCCTCAAAGTACCTGAAATGAAAGCCAAAATTGCCCGCATGGACTTTTTGTTTGATTTGACAACGGCGGTTTTGTTAGTCCTCTACATTGCCATACAGGGATTGCGGTTAGGAACCCCTGAGTGGATGCCAATCTATCCCTTTGCAGGGTTAATGGCAATGTTTCGGATTTCTCTTTCTGGAACAGGACATTACCTGAACCATCGGGCAATGGTCGGTTTCAACAAATTTGCTTCCCATATTTTTGATATCAACTATGTGCCGATGGCGTTTGTTGTGGTTGATGGACACACCCTGATGCACCATCCTTACACCCAGACTGATGTGGACGTGAAGCAAAACGTGTTCACCGCCATGATGGAGCTGCCCCGCTACTATCGTATTCCCCTCCACACATTGCACAAAATGGGACACGTTTTAACTGGAATGTTTGTGCGTACCTTTGAGATTTGTACCTATGCCATTCAGTTTGGTGTCGGAAACTTCTATGGCGATTGGCAACGAGGATTACCTCACTATTTGGGCATGATTGCCATGCGATTACTGCTCTTTGGAGAGTGCATTTTATTTACCCTCAAAGGTGATTTTTGGGCTTGGTTTGCTCAGTTTGTAGTAACGCTCTGGATCAGCACATTTATGATTGTAGCGAGCCACGACTTTGAAGATGATGCAATCCAGGAAGTGGATATAGAAGCAGAAAACGATTGGGCAGTCTTTAAAATTAAAACCGCCTATGATTTGACGATGGTGGGGAACAAGTATATTGACTGTTTCTTATCAGCAGGGCTGAGTCCACATCGAGTACACCATGTACTGCCTTATCAAAGAAGCGGATTCGCCAATATTGTGAGCGAAGACATTGTGCGGGAAGAGGCTGCAAAATTTAACTTGCCCTGGCATCCACCTAAAAACTTCTTTCTGGAGCGTTTGCCAATGATGATTCGGCATTATCTTTTAAGTCCTTCTCGTCAGGCAAAGGAACAAAACCTCAATTTTTGGAAGGAACATTTGAATCCATTGGCACTCAAAACATCATTCGTTTACATCTACAAAGGATTTATTGGTATCGGTTCAATTTAGCTTGTGAATTATCGAAATTTTCAGTTCGTTTGCTTGTCGTCTGTTCATCCTCTATTCAAGTTTTACTGTGTCGATTTTATTCCTTATAACGGAGATTTCATCATGCTTGCAAACGCATTTCAAACTACTTCTCAGCTTTCTAACTCCCAGCATTCCAATCGCCCTCAGTCCAGTTATTTTCCTCATCCGTCGATCGCCCACCCTCACTCCGTCATGCCAACGATCGAACGGTTAGCAACGGGGACACCTGAATATATCATTCCTCAACAACAAGCGGCTCAGATAATTGCTAACCTGCCTCACCTGGAGCAAAGTCGCGATCGCATCGAAAAACTCTATAACAACACCCGCATCCATACGCGACATTTAGCTGTAGACCTTCGCTCTGAGGCAACGATCGATCGCAGTCATCGCTCTGGCACCATTCAATCCCGCATGGATCACTTCAAGGCGGAGGCAGTTCCTTTAGCGGAGCGGGTGGTTCAGCAAGCACTGGTTGGTGTTTCCATTGAAACGATCGGCTTGGTTGTGTTTGTCACCAGTACCGGATTCATTGCTCCTGGCGTGGATGCGGAACTGATCGAACGACTGGGATTACGCCGTAATATTGGGCGGTTAACGGTGAATTTTATGGGATGTGCCGCCGCCATGAACGGACTGCGGGCTGCCTGCGACCATGTAAAAGCCTATCCTCACCAAAAAGCGTTGTTGGTCTGTCTGGAACTAAGTTCAGTGAATGCCGTTTTTGATGATGATCTCAACGATGTCATTATCCACAGCATTTTTGGGGATGGCTGTGCGGCTGCGATAATTGGCTCCCAGGAAGTGGCAGAAGCCAGAGCCAGAGGGCAAATTATTATTCGCGATCACCTCAGCTATTTGATTGAAGGAACGCAAGATGGCATTACCTTGGGCATTCGCGACAATGGTATTACCTGTCGGCTGTCGCGGCAGTTGCCCGACTACATTGAAGCCGGAGTCGGTGCGGTGATAGGGAATTTTTTAGCAGAACGCCAGATGACAAAAGCGGATATTGACCTGTGGGCGGTGCATCCCGGTGGAACTCGCATTATTCAAAAGTCCCAAAGTGCCCTGGCTCTGACGGATGAGCAGGTGGCGTGTAGCTGGTCAGTTTTGCGAGACTACGGCAATATGCTGAGCGTATCTATTTTGTTTGTGCTGGAGCGGATGTTGCAGCAGCACCAAACCGTTCCAAGTAGCCAAACCGCTACCGGACTTGCATTTTCCTTTTCTCCTGGGGTTGGGGTAGAAGGAATGCTGTTCGAGGTGGCTTGAGGGAACCACAAGATTTGTTTCATGCGATCGATGCAAATTAATGCAATTCAATTCAATTCAACACATTTAATCAACGTACACCTGCAAGAGAAAAGGCAAAATGCGATGAAGTATCTGACCTTAATGTTGAAAGCTTCCTGGATGGCGATCGCCGCTGCAACGCTACTTGGGCTTTTGAGTGGGGGACTGAGTGCAAGGCTGATTGCAATGGTGAACCAGGTCATTCAGCAGCCTAGCCATTCGATCGGGTTTATTCCGTTTTTTGTGTTGATCTGCTTGACCCTGGCGATCGGAGTTGCCTCGCAATTTATTTTGATTGGGCTTTCCCAGGATGCGATTTACCAACTGCGGTTAAGCCTGAGCCGAAACATTCTGCACTCTCCACTACAACATTTAGAACGGTTAGGAAATCATCGTTTGCTTGCCTCTTTAACCGACGATGTGCGAGTGCTTTCCCATACGGTGTCTGTTGTGCCAAATCTTTGCGTGGATATCGCAACCATTGGCGGCTGTTTAATTTATCTGGCTTGGCTTTCCAGTCACCTGCTGGCATTGTTGGTGTTGGTGATGCTGGTGGTCATTTGGGGCATTCAAGCTACGATGCGAAAAGCTCAGGGATTGTTTGTCATCGCCCGCGAAGAAGAAGATCGCCTGTTTCATCACTTTCAATCCATTACTGCTGGCACGAAAGAACTTAAACTAAACCGCGATCGTCAAAATGATTTCTTCACCCAGCACCTTGCCCATACTGCTCACACCATGCGGCAAAAAAATAAGCACGCTATGAAAATATTTGCAGTGGCAGATGGACTGGGACAGTTTTCCCTATTTACCATCCTGGGCATCACTTTATTCATCGCACCCAAATTGCTCAATACGCCAATGCCGTTGCTGTCTACCTACGCCCTCACCATCACCTACCTGACCATGCCTTTCCAAAATCTGCTGCACCGCCTGCCCGATCTGCTACGAGGCAAAGTGGCACTACAAAAAATTGACCATATGCAGCTCACCTTGACTCACCATCAGGAAATTACAGCAAATTCCCCCCGCAACTCTGTGCAAGCTTGCCATGTGGAGCTACGACAAGTCACCTATCATTATCAGCCAGAAGGAGAAGAACACGGCTTTACACTTGGTCCCATCAGCCTATCTCTGGAACCCGGACAAATCACCTACCTGATTGGCGGCAATGGCAGCGGCAAATCGACCCTGGCGAAGCTGATCACCGGACTGTATACTCCCCAAGCTGGGCAAATCTTACTCTCTAGAACGCCTATTACCGAACAGAACCAGGACTGGTATCGACAACATGTTTCTGCGATTTTTTCCGACTTCTATCTGTTCGATCGCTGCCTGGGATTGCATCATCCTGACCTCGATCGCACCATAAACAAATACCTACGCCAACTTCAACTGAGTCACAAAGTGCAAGTGCGAGATGGCGTGCTTTCCACCACTCGTCTCTCTCAGGGACAGCGCAAACGCTTAGCATTGCTGACCACTTATCTGGAAGATCGTCCCATTTATGTATTCGATGAGTGGGCAGCAGACCAGGAACCCGCCTTTCGAGAACTGTTCTACACCGATCTTCTAGGGCGATTGAAGCAACAGGGCAAAACAGTTGTAGTGATTACTCATGACGATCGCTACTTTTACCTCGCAGATCAGCTGATAAAGCTAGAGTATGGCAAAGCAAGTGTCGTCGAGCATGAATTGACTGCCGAAAATCAACCGATCGCACCGAAACAAAGGGGATGATAGATGAGTTGGGAGCATCTAAGGCATCGGTCATGAACACATATTTCGTCCACGAAAAATATCTCATAAATTAACCGCGATCGCATTTGTTTCTGTCTCCTCAATCCGTCGCATAGATATAGCCACAGCAGCTATGGGAAACAGATTTGAACTCATCCAAATAAGTAAAAGACTACTCGCAAATACACGTATTCTCATGTTTATCATAAAAGTAGTTGAGTAAGCGTCGCCAAAATGGTCTTAATGCCGATACACTATGGAGTCATTGTACATACTCGGCTTGCAACATTAGGATTACTGTGCCAGTTCTCAATCCAGTTCGCGGGTGAAGCAATTCGATCGGAATAAGACACCTCGTTTGCATCGCATCTGACGCTCAACACTTTGAACTCAAAAATTCCATTGCACACTGTGCCATCCATCGGACTACCAGTATGTAATACACTCAAAAAACGTTCACTTCCATTCACTCTTAAAGTTTCAGGATTTGCATAGTAGCTACAGTTACCTCTTCCTCCCGGTTGAAGCAGTAAATGATATCGAGCTGTAACTAAATTGTGGGTTTCCGTATCGGGTAGTGCTGCACAACTCGGTAAAGCTGACAGGGTGCATACGGTAATACTCAACAGAGCGGACAGCGTTTTTGAACAGTTGAAAGTCATTGTTTTGCCTTAATATATCTTTGTGATTCAAGCACTGAAAATTGTCAACGAGGTGGAAATTGTTGCACCTGCACAACGGTAGATGGAGCCGTTATCTGTCCATACAAATGTACGAAACTCAGTTCTGACATCTAGAGCCTCCACTAGGGAAGCTTCCCAAAAAAAATCTGAAACGGATTCTCTCGCCCAAACTGCATTGGTATTAGCCAAGAAAAGAATAGAAAAACTCAAAATCGATAACACTTTCATAGCGCAATCACCTGATGAAGACTTGCAGATCAAAAGCAGGACAAGCGGCAAATTTCTCCTCTACGTTGCTCCCCAGATTTCATTGCCAAATAAATTGATCTGCTGTCTTGCTTTTCCTGCACCCGTCTTCAGGTTGATTCTAATTTCTTGCCCTCTCGCCGTGTAACCCAACAATCGCTTACCCTTAAACGTTAATCCGAATACATCTCTAAACCCAATGTTGCCAATTATGTCTGCCCGTCCTTTTGGCGTAATTGCAAGCAATCGATCGGAACCAAAACTTGAATTAGAAGTTGCAAGAAAACGACCGTTCTTAGAATCGTATGTAATATCTCCACTGCTCAGGAAGTTCGGAATAGAGGCAACCCGTTTAGCTCGACCTGTTTTGATATTAATCCGATAAAAGCCAGTCCCACCCGTTCCATAGAGTTTTCCTTTTGGTCCAAACGTCAACCCATTCATGTCGCCAACTCCAAGATTGCCGACAAAAGTAGCATTTCCAGAACTACGATTGATCCGATACAGCGAACCAAATGTAATCCCCAATAATTGACCTTTTCTTGCGGCAATATCAGTGAAGCTAGGCCCTACACCCAACGTTCTGAAGTTTCGCCCCACCAACCGCCCCACTTCACCCGAATTGGTTGAAAGAATTGTCATGATAGACCTCGAATCAGTTTGAAACTGAAACCAGCCTAATCACCGTTGGAAGAATCTTCTTCCAGTTATTCCTGGCTCATTCCTCGTTTTGCTCGTTTGGCATAGACTTTCACCGTTTCATACGGCATCTGCAAATCTTCTGCGATCGTCTTTAAGGATTCTCCAAATTCGCGTCGGGCTTGAATCGTCGCCAAGGTTTCTGCAATCTGACTGGCCCGATCGCCCCCTGTGCGATACCGTTGGGCAATAAACAATTCTGTTAACTCCGCAATGCGATCGAGCAGAATCGTTTGTAGCGCAGGAGGAGATTGCAATTCAGATAATGTCCATCCCAAACGGGTTTGCCCCAAACCAAAGGTTGTTTTATGTCCTGTGCCGCAATAGGGAGCCAGATGCACCAGCGCAAACAATAATTGCTCATACTCATCATCTCGCGGTGCCTTCGCTGACAGTTCCAGTTCGATCGCCCCTGTAAACGCCGTTACTGTACCCTTTTTCCCGGACAACACCCGCGTTGATTCCAGCCGATGCCGCACAATCACGATCGATTCATCCACCCATTCCAAAAACTCATCTGGCTCAAACTCAATCCCTGAAAAAACATTCCAGCGGCGCAAGTAACTATGAAATACATTGAATGGCATCGGCAATGGTAAATGTAATCCCCGACGGCGAAAGCTCGTAGGTGACGTGAAGCTGAGTGCGACTCGAAAGCGATCGGGATACTCTGCCTGCCAAAGTTGTTCATAGGTCATTGGCGGGTGGGTCGTGGTAATTTGACGCACCTGCAACGGGGCATTCCGCAATGCAACCACTTGGGGCGGCTGTTGTAACCATTTTGCCAACCATTGTGCAATCGGCTTTGATAAAGCGGTGATCGTCCATTGATAAGATTGCCCCGCCTTCAGTTGAAACATCCTGCCGTTGGTTTCTAAGGCTCCTTCCAGTCCAGAAATGGTAAATGCTTTCTCCGTTTGCCCATCATGCAGTTGAGCAGACAAATCTGGATCGGACTGCCGCACCTGATCGAGAAACCAAGCATGAAGCCCGATCGTGTATTGAGCATAGAGGGCACAGGTTTGTAATGGCTCTAACTCCATCGTGACACCAACGAGTTCAGTCTCCGCTGCCCAAGCTGAAGAGGAACTGAACTGCTGCCGTTTGCGAGGAGATTTGGACGATTGAGCCATGTTGAAGCAGGAGGTTTTGCAATACTGACCGGAGTCCAACAATTCTAGAGCATCAACGGTCATTGCGCTGATTTTACCCCGAATCTATGTGGTGAGTCGTGGTCGGGTTTTATTCTCCGAGTTCAATGCTCCGTCTATGTTTATCTTGAACAGGTTGCCGATCGGGCTGTGCTGAGGTGAATGATAATTTGGCGAATCTTTGCTGTTGAGAAAAGTTTTGAAAATCTTGCTGCATGGCAAATCTAGCTGCATTCGATAAAAGTTCACCTTGAATCACCTCCCTGGCAACTTCCGTAATTCGTTTCAAATATCTTTCAGTCTTTTCCAAACTCTGTGCTATCACGTACCATCTCCAAAGGATAGACAGAGTTCGATTTTTCTCTAGTCGAGTTGCCTGTTTTGGGTTTTTATCATAAATTAGCCGATCGTTCCAATCCTTGCCGTAAGCAGGAGTAACGCGCTTGATCCCTGGCAGAGCTTGAACAACTTGCCATGCCATCAGCTCACCGGCTTGATCCGCATCAAATGCAGCGATAACTTGCCCATCTTGTTCCAAAATTTGCCTTAATGCTTCAATCGGAATGGTTCCTGCTCCATCCGTAGACAAATAGATTGTCACGTCCTCTATTGCTTGCCGATGCTTCCGATCCAGAACCGCTAAAGAGAGGGCATCGATCGGAGATTCAGTCAGCAGCACTCGTCTGACTTCTCCCTTGCCTGTGCCAATCCAGAACCACCCCTCCTCACGTGATGAACCTGGAACAAGACCATGAAACGAATTGTTTTCTCCCCAAGTTCCCCGTAAGCTGGCTCCGGTTGGCTCTTCTCGATACCAATGAGCACCTGTGTTGTGAGTGGCGTAGCGGACAAAAACTGCATTCTGCATGTCATCGGCGTAAATTAGACCTCGTTCATGGAGGCGATCGACCAGAGCCGCAGGCAATTTCCGAGTTTCAACCAAATAATTCCGCACCGCTGCCCAGCGCCGTTCATTGGCAACTGGCATCTCTAATGAACGAGGTTCGTTATCCTCAATCTGAGGTTGCTGTCGATGTATATCTGAGTGAGGTGTTATGGATTGCCCAGATAGCCACTGTACCGCTTCCTTGAACTCTACCCCCTGAACATGCATCACGAGGTCGATCGCCCCTCCCCCTCCCTTATCTGCTATCCAATCCATAAACTTACTACCGCTGATACTGATAATGTGTTCAGCGTTTTTCCACTTGTGATGATCATGTTGATCTTGATCCAATCCTAAACTCATCGCAACCACTTCCAAATCAAACTCTCGAACTTGATCTGCCAGTTCTTTGAGATTGGATTGTTGAACGGGTTGAAGAGATTGAGAAACAGCGGCAGTAGCGAAACTAAGCGTTTCCGAGGGTGAAATAGATACGACCGGAGGTGCTTCTAATGGCTCCTCTAAAGTATCCCAAGAGGGATCATATCCTTTTGTATCTACCTCATAGTCTGACGCAGCAGTAAACGAATTGAGATCAAACAAACTCAATTCTTCAACTTCAGTAGGCACTTCTTCAGTCTGCGTTGCTAAATCTTCTTGAGTTGAGGCAGATACACCGAGTGGAATTTGCTCTTGATGTTCTACTTGTTGAAGCTGAGACTGTTGTTGTGAATGAACAGTAATCAAGTTTTGTTCTTCTACAGTGACAACGGTTAACTCCTGGGTTAACTGTTGAAGATATCGATCGATCGCACGAACTGGAAACCCTGCCAATGGTAATCTTCCAACATCTGGATCACCAGAATCTATGCTTGTTCGTACCAGTTCTAACTGATCAGCAATCACCAGAGCATCTTCTGAGTAGGTTTCATAGAATTCACCTGCTTTGATCAACACCAGAGCATCTGGATAGTTATCTTTTATTTCCAAGTAGTCTTGAAGTTTGAGGTGAAGGGGATTCAGAGTATGTTCATTTCTTGATTCATCCGGAGCATGGTTTTGCTCACTGAGAGGTTGAGTGGATATCTGAGTTTCATGTTGCGCTTTTCTTGCTGCTTCTGCAAACCCTTGTTCAAGAATATTACGGGCAAACATTTGAGCAAAGGGACGATCGGCTGCTCGATGTTCTCCGCCTCGAAACGGATCTTGAATTGCTGTTTCCCTAAACTGAAGCTGACCATCCGGTTGAATCTTGAAAATCATTTCAGAGTCAATAAAGACATCTCCGTTTTGCTCCAGATAATGGGTTAAATACAGTTCGTGATTATGTCGCTCTACAACGAGAGGAATGTATGGATCGTTCTCGATACGTAAGTAAAAATCTTCTTCTGCCGTGATCAGTTCTCGTAATCCAGATTCCTCTAAAAATTTAGCAATACGTCTTTCCAGATTTCCCCTCTGCTCTTTGGAGGAAACAATTCTAAGTTTACCGTTTAGCGATTGTTGCGTTGCTTCAACACCACTGATGTCCTGACTCAAACGGGTAGATGTATTCTGATTCATCTGGTTTGGTTCATGAGCATTCGGGATATTATCATTCTGCTGCTCAGACGTAATAGACTCGGTCGTTTCTAGTTCCGGTAACTTTATGCCTAGATAATCACGAGCGATGTCTTTGTGGTCAAAAGCAGCTAATGTGTATCCTCGTTGTTTCATGAGGACATTGAGGGTCTGCTCTAGTCGATCGGCAGGAACAACGGCTTCCATGCGATCGCTCACCGAATGAAAATCGGAACCCACTGCCGCGAGCAGTTGCTCATCTAGGTAGTATCGACCGCCTGATTCTTTTGCCTTGGGTGTTTGTAGCACAAAGCCATCACCGTTCAGTTGAGCTTTGAGCAGCAGCAATTCATCCAGGGTTTTCACGGCTCCCCGGCGATCGGTTAACTCGGTGAGAAATGCTTTAACCTGTTGGGGTTCAGCAAATGCAACGGGTTCTTGTGCCAAACTTTCCTGAATGTCAAACCCCTTCGGCATCATTAACCCTTGCTGCACCTGCCCTTGATGATCGGTGTAGTTGATTAACTTTCCCTTGGGATACTTCTCAAACGCCTTAATCAGATTGCCCGTAAAAATTTGTCGAGTCACTCGTCCCGCGTCTTGCCGTTGGTCAAACAACGAGTAAATGTCGTTGCCAAACCAATCCCGTTCTTGAGCTTCCACAACGGCTGAACCCTCTCGCCCGGTATTGACCTTCGATAGCGGCAGGATGAGTTGCTTGGCTGAGTCAGCCACCAGAATTCGTATCCGCCATCCATTGGGTGCTACAGGATTGCCTGAACGCGCCTTCGGGTCAATGCCGATGACAACACCATAGAAAATATTGGCACTCGTAGGCGTGACAACTCGCACAGGGGTTCCGGTAGCAAACTCCTGTATGGCTCTCCTGACTTGAGCGACTTGCTTGTCTAGTTTTTCATTGAATTTGGCAGTCAGTCCTTCATCGTGTTTACGAGCCGCGACTTCTGCTCGATAGTGGTTGGCGGCTATTTCCAGGGTTGCGATCGTCTCAGTGGTTTTCTCTTGCGCGATCGCTTCCATTTCATCCCGATGATGGTTGTCCAACTGTTTGACAGGTTCCAGTCCCAGTTGCTCTCGCAAGGCATTAACAACCTGAAGTTGAGTCAGCGGCTTGGCAGAATTTTTGACATCAACAATTTCTAGATGAACTGCTCCAGCAAACTCGCTTTGGATGTTGCTGCTATCTGGAATTACCTCCATGCGAGCCACGGTTCGGGCATTCAGGTCAAGCTGATCGGCTTCCAAGATACTTTCGCCCATTGCCCGCTGTTGCTCCACTAAGTCCCGATACTCGGACTCAATCAGGCTGTAGACCGCTTCTTGCTCGACGATCGGCAGTAATGGAATCCGTCCCGTCACCTTCTTGATCAGGGCAATCTCTGACGCATCATTCTCTGCTTTTGCCAGTGGAAAATCGAGCTTCGCATCAAGTTCCAAGTCATCGTTGAGCAACTCAGTCACCACTTGCTCGCCATAGGGATTCATGAAATCCACCACATTTTGGATGGAAATTCCGCTTTCCCTGGCTGCTGTTGTATTGGCGTTCAGCCCTGCCATCTTCTGACAGAGAATCGCACCGGGTCGCTTCTCCGCAGGCAGATCGCTCATCAGCAAGGTGTAGCTGGGTAATGCGACTTGTCCAGTGCGGTGAACCCGTCCCAGCATCTGCATGAATACATTGATGTCCCGTTCCGCCTGAGCCACAATCATATCTCGAGGACGCTGGTCAGCAAAGCGTTCAGAAGCGTGAAGCGAAATTCCCGTTGAACCAGAGCAGTTAAGGATGATCACATCCGCATCACCGCTGTTAAACTCAGCAACGGCATTAATTCTGGCGCGTGAGGTGCGATCGGACTCTGGGCGCACTCGGTAGGTCGTAGAACCATTCGGAGCGTAATCAAGTGCTGCACTCCGTCCAGTTACCTCACAAACCTTGTACCCTTGCTGCTCTAACTGTTGGGTGATGTAATCAATGGGGCTAATGGGAATTGCACTAAAATCTGCTGCTCGAATGCATTCCAACGCTTCTTCATAGGCAGCAATACCATTCTCGCCCAGTTCTGCATCCGTTAATCGTTGACGGGTCACTTGCCCTCGATAGTTTTTGATCAAAACATCACGCGAACGTTCCAAGTATCGTTCGAGTAAATTAGAAAACGAGATATCCATGAGACTGCCACTTTGAATCTCATTGGCTTCTGCATAAGCTTGAATAAAACTACCCATTGTATTCGCCACTGCAATCACAGGTTTTTGTTCCCGTTGCAAAGATTGAATCGCTTCCTGTGCCGTTGCTTCTGCTTTCTGAGCCAGAAGTCCTTGCTCAATGCAGTTGTGCATCAACGAGGTGAATAACGTACTTTTTGCGCCCACCTCTCCGATCGCCCCATCCATCCCAAATGCCTTTGCCTCGGCTTTGAGTTGTTTACTCAGTTCCTTGATTGCCTGTTGCTTTGCCCGGTCAAAATCCTTGATGGCTCGTAGTGCGGCTGAGAATTGATCCGCGACTTCGCGATCGACTGGTACAACTTTCGCTTCAAAGCGGATGCCCTCATACGATCGTACCCGCCTCAGCATCTGCCCAGAAGCAACAAACTTACTGGCGACAATTTGCTGAAGTGGCACTCCCCCTTTATCCAAGATGTTCTCTAACGCCGCCATACTGCTGACAGCAAACTGTAAATCCGTGCGCCGGGCGTATAAGTCCATCACATCTGGACGCTTGGCATAGGTGGCAGAACTGTAGAACACTCCGGCTGATAGGTCTACCAGTTCTCGTACAAATTCAGCGCGATCCGGTGCGCCACCCATGCGCCACCCACTTTGACTCCCTCCGGCTTCATGGGCTTCATCGAGAATCAAGATGGCGTTGGGGGCGATCGCCCTCAAGAAGTTGCGTCGGAGCGGTTCTTTTTGTCCGACTGTTTGAAGTTGGCTGTAGGTGGTAAACACAGCATTGTAGAAGATGCCTAAGTTTTGGGAAACCATCATCTCTCGCATCAGCTGCTCTTGCTGAGTCGCATTGCCTGTCCTCAATTCCTGCCCATTCGACAGTGGAATGATCGCTTTGGTATCGGTAATGAAGGGCTGAAAGGTGTACATGCCAATATCGACGACATCACGCATCATATCGGCATATAGAGTCTTGTTCTGCGTCACAAACACGGCAGCTTTACCCTGCTGCTGGGCATAGCGCAAAATGCTGGCACAAATTCTTCCTTTGCCTACACCCGTCTGATCGCCAACAATGAATCCTTTACCCCGCTCAATGTTGCTGATGGCTAAGGCAGCAGCATCGACCTGTTCTGCACTGAAGTGACGATGCAATTCCTCTACAGAGGCATAACCTAAACGTGAGGTGAGATAGGTATCAATATCACCGTGTTCCTGCTCGAGCCGATCCAAGGCAGACTGAGCCGCGCTTGCCATGTTGTAAGGAATAAGGGTGCCCGTTGAGGTTCCCTTACTTTTCGGTTGATAGGTCACTTGCTTGGGTTGAACCTCAATCTCCGATGGCTCATTGAAGGTTGTTTCAGTTGTTGCCATTCCACTAAACTCCCTTATGCGTAAGCGATCAGGTCGTTGAGCCACTCCTCCAGGTGAACCGCCTGATGCAACTCCAGAAAGTCCTGAAACTCTGGATGGTTCTCGGTCATCACGATTGCTGGAAAGCTCACGCCTAGTCGTCCAATGGTCTGAGTGAAAATCTCGTTGTCGAGGATGAATGTTGTTGCCCAGTCCTGCCGCCATCGCCCCAGAGCGTCTTGCTCGGTTTCGCTCTCGTCCTGATCGATAACTGGATGTTCCTGATAAGAATGCAGTGCTTCCAGCTTGGAGGTCAGCAGTCTCTGGGTGTCCAACTGGCTGCTGGGAATCTCCACTATCCAACGCTGAATCATCCATCTCACTCGTTGCTGCATCAGCGTTTTGTAGGTTGTTTCGTCCAAGCTTTCGATCGGGAGTGGCACTTTGACCACGAATAGGGAGGGCATCACCGGAGGTGTCCAAATCCTGGGGTAGTCCTCGTACCGAGTCATGACTGAAATCGTGTCTTGAGTTTGATAGAAAGGAGTTATGAATGGGTTCATTGGGAAGTTGCTCCTTTAGTTCTACAAATGAACGATAAATTTTGGGAACCTCAACTGCCGGAAGCATTCGTTGAGACTGACCCCGACCAGCGATAACAATGACATCAATCGGAAAACCTGCTCCTTGCTTGCGGTAGAGATTGCCCCAGATGGAGAAATGCTGTGTCACGTTGTAGTGCTGGTAGAGCAAATAGAAAAACGCTCTACTTTCTCTGGTGTTGTAGCGATCGGATCGTCGTTCTTCGTCGCTGCCTAACTTGCCCCCCAGAATCAATACGGCTTGACCATCATCTTTCATAACCTCCAACGCATTGAGGGCAATCACGTGATCGATTTGAGTTGTCCAGGTGTCATACAATGGAAATCGTTTGGTGAGCTGATTCTCATCCAGAACTGAACTGAAGGGTGGATTACAGATAACGCAGTCAACCGGTTCTTGAGGACGATACGTCGTGGCATCATGTTGAGTCAGTTGGTAATACCCTCGTGTTGTAAGTTCTGCAACGCGATCGCCATTAATTTCATTGGCAACCACTTTGGCGGGATTAGCTGCAATCAACAATGCACCATTTCCTGCGGTCGGTTCATAGACTGTTGTTTCTGAATGGATGCATGCCAGCATTGTGGCAAGATAGGCAATTGGAATCGGCGTGCTGTATGCCTGCTGAAGCACAGAGGTAGACGATCGGACACCTAGATTGGGTTGCTGCTCCAGCAAATGAACTAATTGGTCATAGGCTTGGTGAGTCGTTGCAGACTGCTCAACCAGTCGGTGAGCCGCTCGCACAATGGCTGCTTCCATTGCTTCATCCACCAACTTGGTCAGCGGACTGCCAGAAGGAATTGCTTGGTTCAATACCTTTTCGGCTTCAGCACGAGCATCCGTAATTCGGGCATAACTTTTTCCTGCAATGAGGTGTTCGAGAAACAACTGCTTGAGTCGTTCTTGGTCATAGTTTGTATTCACAATGAACCTCAAATCGATGATTTAAGGTGTTTACATACTGAAGCTCATAGATCTATTTCAGTTTCGTTTGCAATTCAGCAATCTTGCGATCAACATAGGTCGTGCTTAATTCGTCTTCTTGCTGTCGCTGTTTAATTTTCTGATACTTCTCAATCGCTTCTGCAGGACGACTAAGCGCGGTTAGAACTTTCGCTTGATTTAGGTAGATGTTGTGATAAATGCCCAAGCGATCGCGAGGACGCAGTTGTTCTGCCTGGTTGAAGTCAGCTAACGCCTTTTCATACTCACCCTGTTCAGCATATAATTCACCACGATACACAAAGTCTTTTGCAGTTGCAGGTGAGTCGAGATCTTCGGGCTTGAGTTCGGGTTGGGTGAGTCCGATGAAGAAAATAATGACTAGGAGTAACCCGTAACTCCGCAGGATAAGAAAAAAACGCATGATCGCCTCCTCACTCCAATTCCAATCCAGACGCTTTCTGGCGAGAACGACCTTTTGTTTCTGCTTGGGGTCGCGGTGAAGCTTGTTGTTCCAATGGTTGCATCTTTGCTGCCAATCGGTCAAAGTGAGCAAAATCTCTTGCGCCTAATTTAGACAAAACTTTACCCTCCTTGCGCTGAAACACAACACCGCGTCCTTCTTGCTTGTCCGTGATCCGAAGGAATCCGGCTTCACCAATCTCTAGTTTGAATTTCCCTCCTTCTTTATCCCAAACATTCGCTTGAACTTTCGACTGGAGGAAATGAGTGACGATTTGTTCTACTCGATTTGTCTTGGCATTGTAAGTCGCTTCCACATCCAGATCACCTTGGGGTGTAAGGGCTCGGTTTTGCTGCATCCCTTGCAATTGTTTGCTCTGGAAGCTGCCTAAGCGCTCGCTCACCGATAGCACCCGAATGGTGTGACGAGAGACTCCAGGAATGGGAGACTTGAAAGCTTGAAACCGCATTAGCTCGCCTTTGTCGTCTTTGAGGGTGTAAAGATTCTGCCCTCTAAAATTGACGGTGAACTCTCCAACTTGGTAAGACCGCTCGCCTGTGCGTTCATATCCTCGATTGAATAAGTCAAGTGCGGCACGGGCCACTTGTTGATGTCGCCAGTTTTCCAGGCGAGAGGCTAACCATCCCAAACCCTGGCGTACTCCCTGCTGTGTTCCCTGAATCTGTTGTTTCCAGTCTTTAGCAGTCGTTTGCAGCAATTGTTGAGTAGCTCCGTCCGGCAGTTTTGCGGTTTCTCGCTCCAGGACGGCGATCGCAGGTAGCGTATGACCATTCTGATTTGCCTCTGCCACGTCTACCGTCAGTGAGCCAGTGTCCTGACCGGGTGATGTACTCTGAATTTGAGTTTTCCTGGCTTCGACCGCATCAACCACATCCGCCGTGTAGGTGAGACTATCCTGGTTCAGTGGAACGGTGTTTGTCCAGATTCCGTTGCGTTTGTTTTGTTGAGCATCTAAAATGTCATACTGAATCATGTCCCCATTCAGCACGCCTGCTTCTACCAGAGGACGTTTTCCATTCTGTTGATCGGTTGGAGCGACAGTCGATCGGGGTTGCAAATCCCGAAAAGTTTCCCAGTCCTGTTGAGTCACGGTATTGACAGTGACCTTGCCATTACTTGTCACTAAGATCGGTTCATCGTCCCGCTTAATCGTGATGTCGTTCTCCTCTCGCTTGATTTGATATCCTCTGACGGACACTGCATCATAGATGGGATGTTCCTCTCTTAGGGGATTGAGCAAGTAATCAGCCGTTTGTGCCACAGTAGTTGCCTGCTCTACAGGAACAATGGGCGGATCAACTTTGGGTGATTCTTGCGGAGCTTCGACTTGAGTTGTTGCTTGTGTAGGTTCTGGAGATGGTTTTGGAGATAGTTCTAGAGATGATTTTAGTGGTGCTTGAGATTGCTCCTCCGTTTTCGTTGGTGTTGCCTGTTGCTCAAGTTGGAACTGAATCGCGTTGACAGAAACCGCTCCATCTCGCTCTTCCCGAAACAAAATGGTGCCGCCATCTCGAACCTCGATCGCGGGAATCTTGCCTCGGTACTTGGCTAGATCCACTCCTTCGCTAACCGGACGTTGAATTGCGTCGAAAATCGTTCGCATTGTGTTGGCATCGAGTTCGTTGCGAAATTGACCATTAGCCATCTGTCCATACACCAACCGTCGTCCCATTTGGATGCGGATGGTTTCTGCGGGTTCAGGAGTCGAAGTCTGCGGTTGATTGAGAAAGGCGACTGCGCCTCGTGTCGCTTGGATAATGGCAGACAGTAATTGAGCTTCGTCTTCTTGAATCGCTTGGGCATCTGCGGGGTTGATTGTTAACGACATTTTTACTTCCTCCTAGTGCAAGAATCCTTGAGCAGCCAGGGCGATCGCCATTCCTGCTATGCGGTTGATCACATACTCTTCACCCACTTGGAATACAGCAATTTCATCATCAAAGCGATACTCAATAAATAACGGTTGATATTCTGGATGACAATCCCGTATATACGAGATCACTCCGTTCTCCGCACGGATATAAGGCACATCATCGAATAGCACTTCTACAATGGTAGGAATGTAACCCGGAGGCAAAGGAGGTAAAAGCCGGACTCGTTCCAGATCTGCCAATATCTCTGGCTCCCTGGAAAGAATTACGGCTGCATGAAGGGACAGTCCCCACTCGAATGGGTTTGGAAGTGTTGGCTCTTGGATTGATATGGTGTTCATAGATAGTCCTCCTGAAGTCGAAACATTTCATCGTACTCATCCTCAGTGATGTCAGCATTAATATCCTGAACTTGTCCAGAACTAGAGTTAGACTCATCAACAGGTAGTGGAAATAGCCGCTCTGCCATTTCTCGACGGATTTCGTTTTCTTGATCTAAATCAACGATGGTGTGTCGTTCTGCCATTCTTTGGGTAAGGCGATCGCGTACTTTGCTTTGCCATAGTTCAGCACTGCGGTTTTGAATCTGTACGTCTTTTTGAGCAATCTTGACTCTGAGCCGCAAGGGAATGGAGGATTCATGTCCGCCTTTGTAAGCTGGATTGATGAACACGCACTCGCCTTGATCTAGCTTCAGAATTTGGTCTGGTGTGAGCAGCGGCATCTTTTGGTATTGTTCCGAGTAACTGCTGCCGCCGTGCCTGCCATGACTGCGGGAACGGGTGTATAGCTTAACCTCCTTTTCACCGAGGTAGCCAGAAAACTCATTGGCAGTTTCTCGGTCTTTGGGATTGAAGAAGACCTTCGTACCACAGGCGGCAAATAAGACTCTCGATAACTCTCGCCCATACATATGTTGCAACTGAGCAAAGTTTTGATAACCTAACAATGCGACAAATCCGTAAGACCGAAACTCATTAATCCACTTTGGCAATTCTGGCAGATAGAGTGTTGGTAACTCATCGAGAGCAACAATCAATGGGACTTTGCGAGGTCGAACAAAGTTGCGGGTCACAATGAGGTGCAGCACAGCTGCCAGGAGCGGACTAACGGTATCCCGCTTCTGAATGTCCACCTGCAAAAACAAGAGTTGCTTGCCGATGAGGTCCAGGGGAATCGTGGTTTTGCCGCAGAAGCTAGAAACGAGTTGTTTGCCAATAAAGGTTTTGAAGGTGCGTTGAGCGGTGGCAATAATTCCTGCAATTTGCTTTTCTGCGCCTTCGGAAGCTAATAATTGGCTGAAGCTCTCCATTGTCCAAGATGGAATTCTTCCCTGCGCTCCAGTAGCACGAATGCGAGATGGAAGGTCAGTCAGGTTCAGAATCTTGCTTGCCATCAATAAATCTGGATAGGGCGTTAGCTTTGCCAGTAACATCACGGCCTCGACTAGGTTGGTGCCTGCACTGGTGAAGAAATCGTTATCCCGGTACGCTCCCTCACGCTGTGTGTTTTTTTGCAGCACTTGAGCCAGTTGAGCTGCCATCAGCGAGTCTGTCTCATCAGCGAGAAAATCAAGCGGATTGCAGACTCCGGTATAGGGCTGTCCGGGTGCAAAAACCGCCACTTCGTAACCCTGAGCAGCTGCCCAAGCCGCATGAGCTTCAAGCTGGCTGCCTTTGAAGTCGTAGACGAGGATGGGGAAACCTTGGACGATCGCCGAGCGAATGGCGGGGTCAATAATGCTAAAAGTTTTGCCGGAATCGGGGGCTCCAGTCACAGTTACGCTCTGCTGAGCATGAGGAATATGCACGTTTCCCGCTTTGAGTGCGACTTTATGAGGCTGGCGTTGTTTCCGTTGCTGACGAGCGATCGCTGCGGCTTTCCATTGCTCTGAGCGCCCTCCAAATCGTCCAGTCGTCATCTTGCCTTTCTTGGGACTAAATAGCGTTGCACCGACCATGAGCAGAAGCATTCCCAGCAATACGACTCCCATGCCCGAATCCATCATGGATCGAACTATCGTTTGAATTGGCTCAGTCACGTTCTGAACCATTCCAGTTTCAGACACTTGACTATTACTACTCATAGGTTTGAGGAGTTAACAACGTCTTTGTGATTTCGTACTCTTGACCGTTAAACGACCAGTGCAACTGTTCAATGCGATCGCCCTGCATTTGATTAATTTTCAGCACTGGAAGCTCATTTCGTAGTTCGTCGGGGGATTTAAACAGCGACACCTCTGGTGGTAAATTGACGTTCAGGTATGTAGTCCAAACTTCTCGAAATCTTTCTCCACTTGCTGGGATGTAGCCAAAGAAAGCACATCCAAATGCACCACAAAGCGGATTCGCGTGAGGATATTCAGCTAGATTAGTAATCCGAGAATCAATCAGATAAAGCGGTTGGCTCTGCCCAGGTAGTTGAAGGGTCAGAATCTTCATCCGTCCTGTATCGACGGGCAACTCTGGGTTGAGGTGATCTGTTACCACCTGTGCCATGAGCCCATCTGGGGCATTTTGGGCAACTTTATGCCAGTGCTCAGCATCGGCTGAAGCCCGATCTCCCACTACCCCAATGAATGACAAGGTAAATAAGAGGGGGACGAGTCCGATCGCGGCGATCGCCAATAGTTTTAGCTTTTGTCTGGAGATAGAGAAGTTCATAGCCCTAGTTCATTGAGAATGACGAGAACGAGGTTCAGGAAGGCGTTCAAAATTGGGAGCGGTATTGGGTCTCCGGATTTCGTAAGACCCTTCTGGAATTTCGACTCCAAGTTGTTGTAACGCCCACACGTTCTCAGGAGCCAGATAAATAAGTTCTCCTCCCGGTTGTTGCATCATGTACTCGGTAAACCCTTGCTGAAAAGCTTGTAGTCCACCTGCTTCTTCAATGCGTCGCTGATAGCGCTGGAGGGCAAGTTGTTGGGCAAGTTCCAGGGGAATGTAAGCACTCAATGATTCCGTGTCTTGCTGTCCCTTGATCAGCAAGCAACCTGCTTCATCCGTTTGGGCTAGCAACTCCCAGTAGCGATCGTTCTCAAAGATACCGAGTAAATAGAAGGTTTCTTGTTCCTGTTGCACTTGACCTAGCTGTTCTACTCGATCGGCGAAACGGGGTAGGCAAGGGTAGAGCGTTTCCGGAATCGTTGACTCCACTTCAGCCTGAGCCTGAGCAAGAGTTGCGTCTGCGCTCAGTTGCTGGATTGGAGCCTTAGAGCTTGAGGTAATGTTTGAATTCTGAGCTAAGGTACCCTGGGTTTTTGGATTCGATAGCAGGACAATGCCCAATATTGTGCTTAGGATAAGGTGTTGAATGGTGTTCAGGTTCATGGCGATCGCTTCTCCTCAAAAGTTGATATATTGACGCGGATCAACAGGTTCACCGTTTTCTCGTACCTCAAAGTGCAAATGCGGTCCGGTGCTGCCCCCGCTACTCCCCACGCTTCCCAGAACATCCCCTGGTGCAACCTGTTGTCCTTCTTGAACATTCATATTGTTTAGGTGGGCATACCACGTTTCACGCCCATTGCCGTGGTCGATGATGACCAATTGCCCATAGCCGGAGGTCATCGAGCCACTGATATCGGCAAACACGACCGTTCCGCCATCTGCGGCTTGCACGGGAGTTCCACTCGCGGCACCGAGGTCAATTCCGGTGTGGAATCGTTCATCACCGTAAATCGGGTGAATCCGCCAGCCATATTCACTGGTGACAGGAGCACCAGCAACTGGGGTAGTGAGTTCCCCCGTTGCTCTACCACAGGAGGAATTCCCTTTCGTTTGCACTGCTCCTTCATACTGGGATCTCAGCTCTTCCCCATAGGTTTTGAGCGTCAGCCGCCCATGAATGTCAGACGTACTCCCATCAATCGGCGCACCCGCCCCGCCAAAGTGAATTTGTCCTACTCGTTCAATCAATCGTCCGCCTGAAAACCCTTCTCCGATTGCCTGATTGATGTTGCGGGTTTGATCTCCTTTGAATAAATTGTCCTGATCGGATTGGGAGAAAAACCGTTCCACTTCCGCTTCACTGACAGTCGCTCCAGAATCCACTCTTGCTAGAAACGCTGCGCCTCCGTCCCTCTGGCTAATCATCTGCCGCACATCCGATCGATAGCTCATGTATTGGTAGCGTCCCAGCCCCCGACCACAATTGCCATCGCCATCGCAGACAAAGCTACCCACCGAACTGTAGTTGCCCTCGATACTGGAGAAGGCGGCTGCCAGTGCCTCAAAATCCACACCACCCGGTCCTTCACCACAAAGGGAACCATTGCCGAAGAATCTGCCATCTCCACCCGTTAGAGCGGTTTCTGGAATACCCCATTCTCTGGCTTTCTCCAGCACTCCAGTTGGAATGGGAGCAGGACTTGATGCGCCTCCCAGTGCGTCTAACAATCCCACAAAAATCGGTTCCTTTTCGCGGTGGCTGAGGAACGGTACAGGGCCAAGAAAATAGGGAGTGCATCCGAGATCCGGAATACCCCGGTAACAAATGCGAAAGAATAAGGCAGTGGTAATTGTCCCCGTAGACTCGTCCGTATCCCAGACCACGACTTTAAAGGCATTGCCAAACGGATGTCGCCCCGTGGGTTCTCTCCCTCCATTCACCGCTTTCAACACGCCAAAGCCTCCTTCCACTTCCTGGTATTTACCCGAAATCCACTGCTTGCCGTAGAGCGGACCTGCTAGCTCGGCATAGCCACAATTGGTTTGACAGGCGGCACTAAAGCCCACTTGCTGGCTGCCAGAGATCGTGTTGTGGCGATCGGTTTCTGCGGCACCATAAACGACATCAACAATGCCAATTAGTCCAAACACTTCCACCGGATTCGGCATCTGATCAAAGGGAATATTAGCCAATCCAGGCACACCTGCGATCGTGCTATTGCCCCAACCATTGAGATTTTGGAGTGGGACGTTGGAGAGGTCAGGAATATCGGTGAGGGCAAATTCATTCAGATTCTCCAACTCACCCAGGCTTAATTGTCCCAGCTCAGGATTAGCACTTAAAACTTCTGCAATTGTAGAATTGGTGCCAACCGCGTTCGGGTTCCAACCAGGTGTGCCAGGGAATTGGTCACGCAGGAGCGCGGCGATCGGAGCCACCTCTGCCACCCTGTAATTTCCTAACCCTGGAATGGCTGTCACTAAATCATCGATCGTTTGCCACGCTGCCATCTCCATCGCCCCCAATCCAATTTGAGAGAGGTCAAGATTCGTCATTTGCGCCAGGGTAGATAGGTTGAACAATTGCAGATAGAGGCTGGTCTGGAAGTCTCCCAGCTTCAAGTACGTGTCAGCCGTATCGCCTGCTTGCCAGGTGCGGGAGAGGTCATACCCTAATAATTGATTGACTCCTGATGGAGCGACAAAGGAACCAGCAGTGAGAATGGGTGGTAGAGAGCTAAAGGTAATTTGTGACCAATCGGGAACACGGGCGTATTGTCCCTCGAATTCCACAGTCGTGATCGGGAGGTCAGGTTCTAAAGCAATATCGCGGGCGATCGCACCTTCCCACGACACAAACACCACGAGGCAGGACATCATCAGTCCCACCAGGAAGAAGAACAGCAATGCTATGGCTCGATCGATTCTGCCTCCCATTGCTCTGTCCTCCTCACAGCGTCACGCTTGGAGATACGGATTGCCCCAGTTCAACCAATCGAACAATGAGTGCCTGAGAGACTCCGGCTTGTGCGGCTGCCACCTCCACATGCACCCCTTGACGCACCGCAGCAATGAGATTCTGCAATCGTTCCCACAACGGATCAGCTTCAGCAATCAGGTTGCGGGATTGTGCCACTCCCAACCCCTGCTCAATCAGTTGTGCTCCGCTAATTCCCTCAACTTGGGCAGCTACGGATTGAGGCTGAACACCAGCACTGAGGGAGTCAGGCTGAATGTCCAGCGAGTAGTAACTGGGGTTGCCAGATTCCGGAAACGCGAGACGGAATAGATACAATCCCCCATCGGTTAACACCGTGAGTAACGTGGTTTCAGTGGTGGGTAAATTGGGGAACTCCAGGGGATTAATGCGGCGCAGATGAATCACTTGAGCCGCGCATTCATTCTCCGTCTCAGACACACTGCAACTCGCATCATCAAAACTCAAGGTCACTTTGGAGAGATCATCCAGCCAGGCTCGTCGAATCGTTTCGCCCGTAGATCGAAAATTGAGTGTTGTCCCATGTCCTGGATAGAGGTCAACGGTGACAATTTGGCGATCGCCGCGTGCCTGGCTGACTGGAACTGTGCGAACTGCTTGGGCCAAAGCAGGAAACGCAAATAAAAAAAAGCATAAAGAACTCCATACGACGGTCAAAAGTCGTTTCATGGATTGATCCTCAACTTGTTCAGATTAATGAGATTGAGTGTTACATCGGCATAAATAGCGATTGATTCACAAAAATTTCTACAGGTGTTCCTGCTTCCACGAATCGAGCATTGGGTATTTCTTCTAAACGTTCCACTGCCCGTTGATTTCGTTCTTGAATCGTGTCGAGAATCGCGTCTGTTCCACCTTCGATTAATCCGGCTAAAATGTTTGGTTCTGGATTATCTTCGGTAATCACAGTGCTGGAACCTCTGGTTTGCACACGAGTGTCCGATCGCGTGTACAGTTCTGCGGCTCGACCGATCGCGCCCAAGAGAAACTGCCCGGTATCCATTGCGGCAATCTCATCCCCTCGGTCTTCATAATGCTCAGCTATCAGCGGTTCACCCGCTTCACCTCGAACTTGAATCACGTCTGTTGGCAAAATCAGTTCTTGTTGATGTCCATTGACATCCCAGGTGGCAGTTGTAGCGGAAAGATGCACCTGTCCGGTTTCGGATACATTGTCTACCTGAACCAGCAATTGGGTTCCAGCCGGAAATGCAATGGCTCCATGGCTATCCGTTAAAGGCTCTGAGAGAATCACGGCAAACTGATCTTGATTGTCTGATTCATCCACCACGATCGGAGTCAGCAAAATGCCAGGGCTGCTAGTTCCGGCGATGAGCGATTGAGGTGTAGAGTCACCTTCAAGGATGGCAGCTTCTGCATCCTCCAGGATAGTTGGAGACGATTGGGAAACCTGCTCTCTCTCTTGAGTTCCTAAAAATTCTGGAGTTGGTTCTAACGGATTTTGAGAGACTTCATCTGGAAAGAGTTGTTCAATATCCGGGTTATTATCTGACAGATCTTCCCGCTCTTTGGTTTGCTGAGAGCGATCGGACGAGGATAGTTGCACTGCGGAGGTTGGAGCAATGCGAGCGATCGGCACTGATGAAGTAGAACTCACCAGAGTTGATAATTCTGTTACAGATTGACTTGCTTCCTGACGAGAGGAGAACTCCACGGTGGTTGCCTCCTCTGGTCGAATCGAGCCGTAGCTGCCTAACTGAGCCAACTGCTGCCACTGCTGCATCGGATCAACCGAACGTGTTGGCACGGCAGTCCTTGTGACAGGTCTTGAAACAGGTGACGGTGTCGTCTGAGTTCGAGGTGAGGGGGAACTGTAAACAACTTGCCGAGGGGGAGGTTCAGAGCGTACAGGCGTTGGAGCTACTTCAGGCTCAGCAGGTGGCTTCTCCTGCGGCTCCACCTCTGGCGGTTCCGTTTGACTGTTGGCTTGGCGTAGTCGTTGCTCCAGTTCGACCTGATCATCGAGGGCCTGACCCGCCTTGAGTTTGGCATTCTCCTCTTGCAGCCGTGCTACTTCATCGGTTGGGGTGGTTTGCGATTCTGTCATCGCCGTATCCTGAACGGGAGCGTCTGCCTGCTGATATCGGTCACCTCCGCCGAGAACAAACCAACAAACAATCCCAAACACGGGAAATAGGATTGTTCCAACCAGCGCAAACTTGGGTAAGGGCTGAGTCCAGCGAGGGCGAGGCGATCGCGCTTTCTCGATCGAAAACTCGCTCTCCGTGATGAGCGGTTGCATCGAGGGAGCCTGAGTCAGTCGTCTGAGATCTTCAGTCGTGGTTTGCCCATTGTCCTGAGCGAAGTTGTCATTCGCAGGGGTACGTCGATTGTCTTCCATAGGTCAATTCCTTTTTCCTTCCTCAAACGGTCGGATTTCTTCAATTTGCAACCCGCTTTCCAGCATTTGGTAGACCACCCGCTGGTACTCTGTGGCATTTTGAGTGAGAGGGGTCTGAGGTGGATCGATCGCTTTGACATAAAAGGTGCGATTAAACGGAATGGAGTAACCGGATGGATTGGTGGCATCAAAGATGATGCGGGTTGTTACCATATCCACTTTCCAGCGACCATTGCCTGCTAGTTGAGGCGGAGAGACAGTCTGAGGCACGAGAACTCCAGCGGTTTGTCCCTCAAATACTCCCGCAGGGATGACTTCTGCTGCCAGTTCATGCAAGAAGGTATCGCGAAAGTCTGGAGCCAGGAGGAATGAGGCTTCCCAGGCACTGGTCGGAACGCGCTTACGCCCTTCCACTTGAACCCCTGGATCGATCGCAGTCTGTTGCTTTCCATGTAGATTGCCCCAGGAGAAGGTCATCACTGCCCAGTCCGAAACTGTTTTACGAATCACCTCTGGCTCTCGATGGGAATAGTCCTCTGCCCGTACCGTGTAAGCTCGACCATTCACCTGCTGTACCAAGGTGGGTGGTGGTTGATTGGCAAGTTTAGAAACCGAAAGCGCCAGCCAGATGAAAGCAATGGTGAGGAAGACGAGTCCGATAGACAATCCCAGAAATGCCAGGGGTAGAATGTCGCTGGAATCGAGCTTCAAGCGTTGGGATTTGCGTTTGAGATCGGAAATTCTTTGCATAATTTATTTGGGAATAGGAATAAAGGATGTACCAACAGTAATGATGCGAGTGATGCCCCCACTAACTCCTCGAAAGACTGCCATGCCTGCACCGCCAGCTAATGCCAATGCCAGAATCGGAGCCAGAACACTGATCAGTAGAAGAAAACTGAAATCGCCTTGGTCTTGAGCATCCGCAGCAACGACGACGGTTGCCGCTAATCCCACGATGACGTTGTAGGAAAACTTGGCCATGCCCAGGCTGAAAAAGCCAATCAACCAAGCCCAGATGGGACGTGCCTGCATCGGGATGACCGAGCCTGCCACGGCGATCGGACCCAACAATCCAGTGATCAGCATGGAGAGTTCCAAGAGATTCGCGAACGCCCACTGCCAGCCTTTCAGTAATTGTTCTGCTAGGGCTTGACTACCCGTTTGTAGAAAGTAAGCAGCTAAGATATCGGTGCCAGGATTGGAAACAAAACTGCGAGAGGGATTGTCTTCATATTGCTGTTGAATCTGCTCGGTGATTTCTGTGATTCTTGCCCACTGTCGTTCCACTCCAGCCGTCCACCAGCCCTTGGCTCTAAATTCTGCTTCGAGTCTGTCTCTGGCTCGTTCTCCAGCATCCACAAAACAGTCAATTTGAGCCTGTCCTTCTTTCGCCTCACACTCAGCATATTCCTGCTGGATCTCGCTTTTCGCTTGCTGGGAGAGGATGACATCGTTGAGAGCTTCCAGCATCGACACTTCACCAATCTGCACATCCAGGACAATCTGTGTTTGGGCGTTGATCAGGTTACGAATGCCCAGTGTGGTAGCCCCTAGCAGGGCACCATTGTTGAACAACAGCACCATCACAGCAAACACCCAGAGGACTTCTTGTAGAGCAGGTAAAATGCCGCGATCGATCGCATTTTTCACCCAAATCACCGCAAAGAAGATGAATGCTCCTGCCACAATGACCGCTGCAAATTCAGTGATACCCAAGTACAATCCATTCGTGCCATCAAAAATATCTGTCCATCGCTCATCCCAGGCATCCTGCACCGCTTCCAGTTTCTCGGTGCTGTCTTGAATAATCCCGATGCCGCCCCCAACCTGGGCAAGAGGTAAAGGAAACAAGGGCAGCAGATGATACAACTTTATGAGCATGGCTAGCTCCCCGCCTCATCAGAGGTAACATCATCCGTTCCGAATAGTCCAGGAATGTAAATCGGAGCTTGAGAGGCGCGTGTGGTCAACGCTCTACGCTCCACCCGTTCACGTCGATTCGCTTCATCGATTCCTTCACTGGTGTTGGCTGAAAGCTGAGCAATGATACTGTCCAGGCGTTGTAATTCTAGAAGTGCTAGACGGTTATCTGCTGTTAGCTCAGCCGTGTTGGTAAGGATACCCGCTAACACAGAATTCATCTGCGTCTGATTCTTCATCACATCCTGTGTTACGGTTAGAGACTGTGCTGATTCTGCCAATTGTTGTGTGGTTTCTAATCCTTGCTGATTCGTCTCCAGAATGGAAGTAACTCGTTCACCTTCCTCTTGCACTTGCGTTTCCCCTTCTTCTCCCAACATCGGTGCAGCGATCGATCGCCCCAGTTCCTGGTCGTAGAGATTTGCCACATCCCGTTGGCGCACAACCGGGTTGATTGTCAGCACCCCTGAACCAGGAACCTCATCGGCAGTACGGACTTCATGGGGATTCGGTGGGTCTGACCCTGCGGCAGAGACGAGATCACCCCATTCTCCTCCCAGTGCGACATCCATGATGATGTCCATGATTTCATCAGTTCTGCCAATTCGTCCCAAGATGCGCTCTAGTGGATTACCGCCTTGAGGATTGAGCACGAGATCATACCAACTATCTCCAATGCCTCCGGGCATGAACGCAGCGGTGGCAATACTTGCACCGATAACTGGAAACGCCAGACTTGTTCCAGTAACAATAATCAGAGCCGTTCGCTTCTTCATCACATTCACCTCATTTGTGTAATAGAATGGCGACTGTTTGCTGAATCGAGTTGAGATTGAGGATGAATCACTTCAACCGTGGATGGATGACCTTCTGGGGCGATCGTGTCCATTGAGCGACCGGATTGCATGGCATGAACATACGCATCTGCAAACGCTTTGTATCCTGCAAACTTGTTGGCATATTGAGCGAGTACACGATGTCTAGCCCGTTGTTCTTTCTGGTTATTCGCCACCGCTGCTAGTAACTCTGGGGAGGGATGGTGCCGACATTGGACGAGTCTGGCATCGGCATCGACAAGCCAGTGCGAACACAACTGAGATGGATTGGTGCGGAAGGATTCATCGGTATTGGGCAGCAGCACGGCAGGATCGTAGCCAAAGAAGCGTTCGTAGGATGCCAGGGCATTCGGTTGAATCGCGCCAATCAAACGAGTATTGAGGTTCTGAAGGATTTGCGATCCGGCGATCGAGTTGGCGATCGTGTCGGGATCTTGCCCAATAATCAACGGACGAATGCCAGCCTTTGCACCATTGGCGCACACCTGACCAATGATTTGAGCAATGCCGTTGTACTTGAACAGAATGGGACTTTCATCGATCGCCAGTAGAGAATCCGTAACCTCCAACGCTTTGCGGAACGCCATTGATTGTGCCGAGAGCGCTAGGACTGCGGCTTCAATGTTGTCTCCCACATTCCGCAGCGCGAACACGCTTAGTCGCGCATCGGTGCGAATGGTGGAGGGTTGAGAAATGGCTTTGCCCACTCGACTAGTGAGCCATCCCTGTAACTCCAGCAGGATGGTGGCAACTGCTTCACGAGCTAATTCTGAATCCACGCCCAGATCCAGTTCCCTGACCGTTTCCACAAAATCAACCAGCGTCGGCATCTGTCTCCAGTCCGCACTGCCAAAACCTTGTTCAAATGCCGCGTGATACCGATTCTGAATTTGCGAATCCGCAAAGAAAACGGCAAGTGCTTGCCAGAGAATCGTGTAGACTCGCTTTCCCAGTTGTCCCTCAGTTTGAGTGCCCATCACCATTGTGTTGAGCGCCTTGACCAGGAACTCCTTGTAATCTTCCAGGCGTTCTTCCTGCTGTTGGGGGGGTAAATGACGCAAGTTTGGGATCTGAAACAGGTTATTGCGCTCTGAGCCAATGTCGAAATACGCACCTTGATCTCCGAAGAACTTCACCAAATCGGTGTAGGTGGTCGTGCCATCGGGTTTGGGGTAATCCAGGGAAATCACATTCATGCCGTGCGCGATCGCCCATATAAAAATATCCGATGCCAAAACAGATTTACCGCTACGGGTCTCCCCAAAAATAAGAATGCCTCGGTGCTTGCCTGTAAAGTCGATCAGTAGCGGCATATTACCTTGCCGAGTGATTAGCTCCAGTCCTTTGGAATCAACTGCTCTGGTACAAGCCAACGGCATCAAGCCTGGAGCTTCATTGGTCAGATACATTTGCTTACGGTCGTCCCCTAATAGCCATCCCTCCACGATCGGGAGTGACTTGAGCCACAATGACCATGCCACTTCCGTTTCCCGAATAAACTCGCCTTGAGGAAACACATGAGTGATTTTTTGACAGGATTCATTCAAGCTTTCTGGGTCATCCCGATGTACCAGTGCCAGAACGCTGATCCAAATTGGCATGGCTCCCTCAAAAATTCTCTCTTGGGCTTCAATGCCGCGCTTAGCTCGTACTTGTGAAGCCACATCGACATTCTTAAACTCGGTAGCGCGATGCGTCGCGGTGATGTTCTGTCGAGTCAGTCGTTGCAGCGTAATGCGGGTCATCATCCGATCGGCAGCGGCTAACTCACAAACTACCTCACAATCCGGAACATCTGAAAGCGCTTGCCAGAGATAATAGAGTTGATGTTCGGGTGAGACAAAACCTGTTGGTTTGGATTCTAGAGCTAAAGTGCCCACAAACTTGCCTCGCACTCGTACCCATTGGCGATCAGCTTTGGGATGAGAAGGATGCCCATGTTCCCCTCGAACCAACACGGAAACGGCATGAAGCTCCTCTCGGATCTCTTCTTCCAGAGAAAGATTGCCCTTATCATCTTGCAAGACCAGGCATTGAGGCAGGGGAGGCGGTTGCAACGTGTTAAATTGTTGCCATAAGTAACCCCACAGATCATCAGCGGTCATAGGGGATGCTTGCAGTCCCATACGGGAATTAATCAAGTTCTCCCAATGCAGATAGCCGTAACTGAATGCGCGTTCTAGCATTTGCTGATAGTGTTCATATTCCTTACGCTCCTTCATTCCTTTGAGCGTGTCATACTGTTCAATCATCCAGGCAAGCAACTTCTCCAGTCGATCGGAACTCATTCCTTTACCAGGTTCGATCGCGTAGGTGGCAAAGAGATAGAGTTGTTTCGTTTGTCGTTCGCTTTGTTGAGTTAATAATCGCGTCGAACGCTGTTGCGCCAGTAGTAAAAACTGTGTTTCCAAACTGTCAGTTGCATTGATTAGCTGTTCTAATTCTTGCTGGCGTTGCCCATCATTCGCAAACGAACGCAGATGGATGCGGAGCCGATCGCCTGGACGAAAGCCTTTCAGTCCAGCTTCAATTCGCTCCAGGGTTGCTTCAGCTTGTTCTCTGGAGAGCATTGTATGAATGCCTGGTGCTTGGAAGCCAAACACAAAGCTAAATTGTTGTCCCCGCTTGAGCAGATAAGCGCCGACATTTCGCCCTCGCAGGGCTAGTTTACAAATACACTCCAATTGCGTTTCGTCTTCAAACGGCTTGAAGTGATAGCGTTGATTTCTAGTGCGTGGTTTAGTTGTCATCATGGTTCAAACAGCAGCTATAGCGAACGTGTCCTCGTTTCCAATCTGGAACGGTCACAAACTTGTTCGTGAACTTCCAGGTTTTCTCCCCCACCACAATCCACCAACTACTGATACCCCAGGCACTCACGACCATGAACACAGCAAAACCCAGATGGAAGAGAACTTGAGTCAGGAAATAGGCAAGAATCAGGATGATGCCGGATGGAGCCAGGAGGTTGGCAGGAATGGGTCCCAGAGTGGGCTGTTGTCCCAGGCTTTGATTTACTATCCGAAAGGGTTGCTCATGTCGTTGGGTCATGATGACTAACTCCTGAGAAAGAGTGGCAGCTTAAGTTCAGCCATCTGCTCCCCCACCTGCCCCTCCGCCTGCGCCATCTCCAAAGAACAAGGCACTCAATCCTTCCACCAATACGACCGCCGCTACAATGATGAAGGCATTTTGAGCCAGGGGTTGCCATTGTTCTCCCCGTTGAGCTTGGTAAATAGCGAAAAAGACAAAACCCACAGCAGACACCCAAATGACGACACGGATCAACCCAAAGAGAAACGTAATAATTTCGCTATCCAGGTATTCACCGAAGATCGTGTCTACCTCGTCTTCAGCGGTATCAAAGATTTGAGCGATAGCAGGATTGGCGTTAGTGGTAATGGCGAGGAAAAGGAATGTGCCCAGCAAAAGCCCCAGCGTTCTATACCCACCCATGCGCTGAAACCAGGGATGAGAAGTGAGCATTATCATCAATTGATTGAAAGCGATCGGGAAGCGTAGGAAAAGACAGCCGACACTAACAACGAAATACAGCGTGACTGGAAACTGAAGCACCAGAAGTAACCCACACAGACTGAACGATGTGAAAACTGGAAGTGAAAAAGATGAAAAACGATGAATACCCCTCTCAAGCGAGTTGAGAGAAATTCGAGTGTTGTTCATGTTGAGTAATCCTGGAATGAGAATTGACAGAAATAATGAAAGGCAACATTGACCTAAACAAATCAGGTCAATCAATTACTAGCCTTTGTCGTAATCGCTCTCCTCACATCAAGTGCGAACGCAATCGAGCAAACTTTAGTTAAAATCTCAAAGCAACGGCTTGAATGTCTTCTTGCAGTGGTCATCAGAAGCGTAGAGACCAACCCAAGCCAACATCGATCAAATTTTTCATCGCTGCTAGCTTTTCAGGTGCGTAACAGAAATAGAAATAGAAGCGGTAGATTGTGCCCTGAGCAGCGATCGGTCAAATGAGGATGGAACTGAGAAATCCTAGAATCAACGAGACGAGATTGATAGACCTTCAAGAAGTAGAGCCAAGAATCAAGTCCCACAAAATGTCATAAAGTTGTACTTGAAGTAATAGTCTAACAACTTGTAAGAACACGCAAGCGTTTTTATATTTGTTTAAGAAATGGATGTACTTTCTTGAAGCTGTTCCAATTCATTTCATAACTTACACCAATGGAAATCTCCCTGTACCTGGTCTCACCTCATTTCGAGTGGATGGATGACAACCTACTCTATCTTGGAGGTGGCACGTGTTATTTTGAAGCTTCCTTGTAGAAGGTGCTTGCTGAGAAGTTCTATCAGTAGGACAATTTTATGTTGAAGTCAATGTGAAGTAAACCTGGTTCCTGAATCAGGCACTATAGCATTTCCATAAAATCCTTGTCTCTTTATTTACAGACCCAGCCACGAGAATTAGGATGACATCAGTTGTTTTGATGGAAGTTCGGCTAGATGTCAAGTCCTAAGAAGACCGATAAGGAGTTACCTCCTCATCCCAAGTCAGGGCAAGATGAGCATTCTGAAGGTGCTTGTCGTCCTACTTTCTACATGAGTACGGATCTATTGGCAGCGATTGAAGCACAATCGACAGTGGAGGATAAAAAACGATCGCCCTTTGTGGCTGAGGTGTTAGAGCTTCTGCTGGCTTCTCCGATGGGTGAGCAATTGCGGGAGAACGCTCAGAAACATCGCCGTAGCTTGGTGCATGAATTAGAGAGCAATCTGGTGTTGTTCAATGAGCATATTCCAACGGCTCGGATTGTCGAGTTAGCAGAAGCAAGCCAAAGACATCCCGATCAGATGCTAGTTCGGCTGATCTTGCTGGGACTGAGAGTCTATGAACGGGCGATCGCTCGCATGGAAGCAGACATTGAGGGCAGCAACGAACTGTCTTAATACTGGAGCTTAATCTTTTTCAGCAAATATTCCGGATAGTTAAGAATCTTAATGTATCAATAGACAAATGAAAATTACTGATACTCAAGGTCTCATTTATCTGTGAACTCCTGACTGAGGTAATTTAGCTCCGTTGCAGAGCGGATTGCCTGATGTTCGTAATTTAAGACAAGTACAGTTTAACAATATCGCTGTGTTTAGCAATTGATACAGCTTGTGGCTTGAGAATTCTACTTTTCAAGCGGCTCGTTGGGAATTCTGTTTTGTTTGTCTTCGACCGTTCGGATCTTAAACCACGATGGGTCGATATTTGACTAGGCGTTATGTTGCAGTCGATTGGGATGAGGCGGTCAGGTTAGCGGGTCTCGACCAAACGCCGATCGCGGAGATTCGTTACACTGCTGACGCGGAACTGATTCATCGCACCGAATGGTGGGCATGGTGGTCGGATGAGTTGTTGACAATAGCGATCGGGCTACCAGAATCCCTTAACCCTCAAGGGCTTTCTACCGATGCAGTGGAATTGATGAGTGATGTTTGGGGTAGCGATTCTCCTCAACCTCAATGTGGGTGGCGAACATTGGCAAAAATTCAGAGCATTCTCTATCGTGAACCACTATCCGTGACTACAGATTTAAGAAATTCTCAGTTTGCAACCTGTGAATGTCTCATAGTTGAATTTTTTGATGGTAATCAGAGGAGTTTGTATCGTTTGTGGGCTGGGTATAACGAAGGATATTGGTGTGAGATTAGCTGGGAACCCCCAGACGGATGGGGGATGTAAATCTCACAGTCTCCTCCCACTGATCAATCGTGGTCGATTCTTTGTGTGCAGCAGCAGTTTATTTTCAAAACTATCTGCCTAAAGACAACTACGGTTGTTATAAACGTAGTAAGGATAACCTGGTTGAATGACAAGGGTTCTGAAACCTGATCCTTACAATCCTTATCTTTCAGATATGCCTGTGAATGATACCTCTACAATCCCAATTTTGCCTTACAGCCAAATTGTAAGCCAGGAGCAAATTAAACTGGCGTTGGAAATTGCCTATGTCGCCCCTCAAAGGTTGGGCGGTGTTCTGATCAGCGGGCAGCGAGGGACAGGCAAATCTACAGCAGTAAGAGCATTTGCCCGAATGGTCTATGGTCAGTTACCCGTGACACTACCCATTAACGCTACAGAAGATCGGGTAGTGGGTGGTTGGAAGATTGATGCTTTGATGCGAAGTGAACCAGACTGGCAAGATGGCTTGTTGGTGGAAGCCAATGGGAGGTTGCTCTATGTTGATGAGGTAAACCTGCTGGACGACCACATCGTTAATATCATCCTGGATGTCACTTCGACGGGTGTGCTGGTAGTTCAGCGAGAGGGGCAGAATAAGCAGCCTGAGAGAGTTGCGTTCACACTGGTTGGAACCATGAACCCGGAGGAGGGAGGGTTGCGTCCTCAGTTACTCGATCGCTTTGGGTTGATGGTGAGTGTGGCTGCTGAAACTGATGTGGAAAAACGGCTGGCAATTCTTCAAAATGTGCTGGCGTTTGACCAGGCAGTATCTGCTTTAGAGCAAACCGGAGCGTCTGACTGGCTCGATCGAGCAAGGCAGCAAGACCAGGAGAACTTAGAGAAATTACAGCAGGCGAAGGAGAGATTTAACTCCGTTGAAGTTCCTCCAGAAATACTGGGACTGTGCATCAAGCTGTCTGGCGAATTTCAGGCGGAAGGAAACCGGGGGGATTACATACTGGCGATGGCAGCGAAGGCATGTGCTGCCCTAGAAGGCGCATCGCAGGTCACTCGCAGTCATCTTAAAATGGTGGCGCCTCTGGCACTTCAGCATCGTCGTCCGCAAATGGCGCAAAGTAGCCAGGAAGTTTGGAATGACCAGGATAGGGAAACTCTAGATCAATTGTTAGGCAGTGAGTAAGGCAACCGCAGACTTAAGCAATCCCCTAATCCGAGGGTTGGCTTGTGCAGCCCTCCATCCTGGTCTGCGGAGTATCTTGGTATTTGACGCGGGGATCGCCACTCTACAGTTTGCCGCCCAAAATCTAACCTGGATGCTGAAGCAGGTGACGGGTTGCAAGGTTGTGCCAGTGCAGCTAGGAGTGGTTGAGACGGAAGAAGACCTTTGGGGTGGACTGGCATTGCAACAGAGAGATGCCAAAGGTTCTTTTGAGTGGCAACAGGGACTACTGGCAGGTGGACGGGAGCAGGAGCTGAGGTTGGTTATTCTTCCAGACCTGACTCGTTTGAGTTTACCAACAGCAAGAGCCTGTGTTGCGTTGATGGGAAGTGAGGTTGCTTATCTGGAGCGGCATGGGCATCGGGATAGCTGGCAGCCAAAGCTTTGCTGGTTAGCTGGCTGTTCACGATCAGACGTTGGATTAGTGTCGCCTCATTTGCTGGATCGGTTTGCCCTCCGCTTAGCGGGTCAAGATTTGGTAACAAGCGATCGCGCAGAAGCAATCCAGAAATGGTTGGAGGAATCGGATAAGCAGGACTGTGAGGAAGATGCACTGCTACCGGAGTGGGTGGACACATTACAGCAGGCGGGGTTGTTCCATCCTGAGGTCACGCTGGAAGCCCAGAAGCGAGTCCTGAATTATATTTCTTCAACAGATGGCTACAGTGCCCGGCGAGAACTGGCACTCCTGCGGTTGGCTCAGGCAAATGCTCAGCTCTCCGAAGCAGATCAGGTGACAGCACAACAGGTAGATCAGGCAGCCAAGATGATTGGTCTGACACTGATAAAGCCAAATCTGGATGTAGACCCCAGAAAACCTGAACAGCCGAGCCAACCAGAATTAACCCCTGATCCAGACTCCTCTATTAGAAAAACTGGAGCTGAAGACCAGGTTTTAATAAAAGAACGGGCACCTGCTCCGGTTCAAGAGCCTGTCTATGCTTCTGATACGACAGAAATCCTGCCGTCGCAGCCGATTCAGATGGATAGTGCGATCGCCAATCCCTATCCTGAAGACACCACACCTGTTCAGCGAGAGGCAGCTTCACTGCGATTGCCAATTCGACGGTTCAAAAATGCGGTGTCAGGACGGGGAGCAATTGTTGGAGTTGAGCCAGCAACGACTCCACAAGATCTAGCTATTGTCAGTACCCTTCTGGAAGCAGCAAAATATCAGCAGATTCGGCAAACAGCATTGTTGGAGCGGCACGGCTCTGCAAGAGGTTTGGTTGAGTCTGGAAGTGAAGCCAATCTGAATGGGGAGCAATTCTCCTGGGAAGCCGTTTCGCGATCGCTCATTCTGCAACCAACCGATTTGCGGCGATATCGCCGGGCAGTAGTACCAGAGCAAATGCTGATGCTGGTCATGGATTACACCTGTCTGCGAGAGTGCCAATGGCAGGCAGCACTATTACCCTATTTGCAGTGGGCGTATGTCGAACGCGCCAGTCTTTGCCTGATTCAGGTCGGTGCAGCAAGTGCAACCCAGGAACTTCAGGCAGAGAAGATTGTCGCGCAGAACGTTCTGGTGCCCAGGATTAGCAATGGGCTGGAGGTCGGTGGAGGACAGGCAACACCACTGGCGCATGGGCTGGATCTGGCATTGCAGACGTTGCGCCATGCTCTGCAACACGGGCGTAGTGCGGTACGGCAAGCGGTATTGGTTGTAGTTAGCGATGGGCGGGGGAATGTGCCGCTAAAGGCAAGTCAGATGAATCAGAAGCCCGAGAAGCCCGTGAATCGTCAGGGAATTGAGGATGCATTGCAGGTAGCACAGCAGATTGCTGACCTGAAGCAAGTTGAGGCGGTGGTACTGAATCCGCAACCAAAGTACTATGCAGACCTGCCTGTAAAATTAGCGCAGGCATTAGGGGCAAAGATTGCGGCAATTCCATCACTCAGGGACTGGGAGGTGGATGAGTAATGTCTGGGAGTCTCCGCCAGTCGATCGCACAAAGTGGCAGCGTCCGCCAAGCGGGTACGTCGCCTGCTGCGATCGCACAGGCAGAAGTTCCTAAACCACCTGTGTCTGCACCCTATGAAGGAATTGAAGGCGGAACGGCAACTGATTGGGCAGTGATTTTGACGGCTTTGGGCGTGGAGCATAAAGCCGTTGAAGCCCACCTTGAACCCATCGGACAAGCCACTCGCTTATCAGAAGAGATTCACCTAAATGGCACGATTTACACACAGGGGCAATTCAAAACTCATAACTGCACCTGGAATGTGGCGATCGCCCAGATTGACATGGGTAATGCCAGCGCAGGCATAGAAGCTGTTCGTGCGATGATGCAGTTTAATCCTAGAGTGATTTTGTTTGTAGGAGTTGCAGGAGGCATCAAAGACGTAAAGGTTGGTGACGTAGTAGCGGCATCCATCGTTTATGGCTACGAGTGTGGCAAGGTTATGGACGATCGCACGCTCCCTCGACCAAAGCTAGGGGAAGCGGACTATGACCTCAAGCAACGGGCACAGGCAGAAGCCCGCAAGAATGACTGGCGTGAACAGATTCGTTCAGATTTGTCCTCTGATGTTGCTCCCTCTGTCTATGTCAAACCGATCGCAGCGGGAGAAAAGGTGATTGCGTCGCGTAAGGCTGAGGTTTATGAGTACTTGCGAGAGTATTACGATGATGCGATCGCTGTTGAAATGGAAGGATTTGGCTTCCTGAAAGCAACCCAGCAGGTTAAAAACGTTTCAGCAATGGTCATTCGAGGGATCTCGGATCTGCTAGATGGCAAGAATGATGACTCAATAGAACCGGAACAGGTGCGGCAGGAGAGAGCAGCCCATCACGCCAGTGCTTTTGCATTTACGTTGCTAGCAAAGCTGGATGGCGAGGGTGTAATTGAGCGCTCAGAGATGTATCAAACCACAGCGCAGGTCGCTTTTGACAGCACTTTGCCAGAAGGCATGATTAGCCTGAACGTCCAAGCACTGTTGGAGGAGAATCAGTATTACATCCATGCCCATCATGGCAAACGGGCGTTTACCAACCGGGGACAATTTGACCGATCGCTCATGGACTTGCATCAGCAGATAGAAGGCAATCTGACTGCAAATAATTTGGTGAGTGCTATTGATGACTGCAATGCTAGGGTTAAAAATTCGGTTGATTGCCTTGCAGGCCAATTTCTGACATGGCTCCGCCAACAGCAAAATGACTCGTCGGCTCAGGTTCCATGTTTGATGATTGATGAACACACTGAATTTGAAATCCCCTGGGAGTTGCTGGAGTCAGGGGCAAAACCTGTGGGAGTTGCATTTCAAACCGTGCGGCAGCGGCAGATGGAGCCAGAGGCAGCCCCCCTGAATGCTTGCTGTGGAGGTGGGGTTCTGGTGTATGCCCATGCAAAGTATGGCGGATGGCAGCGGTATCAGCGGCAGCAGTTTACGGTGTTTCAAGAGTTTTTGAGCCAGATGCAAAAACCAGCGACGGAGTTTGGGCTGGTGTTTATTGATGGGTATAGTGTTGAGGAGCCGTTGAAGAGTAGCCCAACTGCGTATATTAAACGCTCAAAGCTGTTTAGGAGTGGCACCAGTATTGTGTTTATCAGCGGACAGCTTCATCTGGATGCTTCGATCGGTTTAACCCATCGAACGCTGTTAACCAATTTTTTGGAGCATGGAGCAAAGGGCATTGTGGGCACATTGAGACGGATCGATCGCGTAAGGGCAAAAGAGGTTGTGGAGCTATTTTCGGAAGAACATCGGCAACATCCTGACAGGACGATTCCTGAAATTTTGCGACGACTACGCGGACGGGTGTGGGAAGCGTTGGAGGATGAGGTGAGTGAAAATACCTGTGCCTCTTATCTGGCAACCTTCTTGCACGTTTACTATGGCAATCCGATGACCCGGTTGCAACTGACTTCTGCGGAGGGTGAATCTAATGACTGACTTATCAAGGGCGATCGCGATTAAGCCCATCATCAAATACCCTCGTGAGGCGCAGGTTGGAAAAACCTATTTAATGACAATCGACCTCCAACCAGAAAAGGAATTTGAGTGGCAGTACGAAGAAGAAGAGTACCCAATCTACTGCACGGTGGATAGTAATTTGTTCAACAGTCAACCCGTTGGAGAACCTGTTGTTGTTTTGCATCGCTTTGGCGGAAGTTACGGAGAATCAAAATTCTTGTTGACGACACTTTCAAAGCAAGCAGAAGGAAGAATTGAGATCTCGTTAGTCAACAAATGGGGAATTCCAATCAAAACACTTAAGCTAGAAGGAATACAGCTTATTCCGAGTACTAAATTAGAGCAGTTAGATACTAACAAGGAAGTATCAATCCCAAAATCCGATACGTTTCAAACCGATATTCAACGAAGTGCCAATCCATTAACTGTAGGAATCAGGAATCTCTATAACTCCCTTCGAAGACAACTAAAGACGTTTGAAAATCAGTATCTAGCTTGTCAAGCAGCAGATATTCAGGCTTTGCGTACAGAAGGAATTTCTTCGCAAACTGGAATTTTTACTCCTCTACTTGATGAGGTTTTCATTCCTTTACAACTTGCATCTTCAACCGGACAAAGCTTTAACTCATCAGCGAGACAAACGCTGCCAGATGAAAGCTTTAGTATTTGGGATTGTATAGCCAATGCCTCTAGAGAACCAGTTTTTCGGAAAATGTCTATTTTGGCATGGGGAGGCTATGGAAAAACCACCTTGCTAAAGCATATAGCTTATGTCTACAGTACTCGACGATATCAACAATATAAAGTACAAAAGCATATCCCAGTACTAATGTCATTACGGAAGTATCAGAATCTTCTAGCACAGGATCAAGCACCTGATTTAATAGAATTAATCGTTAACTACCACGTACCAAGCCTTCCTGGAGGTGCAGATTTACAAGTAGCATCTGAGTGGGTAGAGAGAATTCTTCAAAAGGGAAATGCAATTATTTTAATGGATGGATTTGATGAGGTAGTAGCAGCCCAACGTTCGGCAATTGCAAATTGGATTAATCAGCAAATGCTTCGGTATAACAAGTCAATATTTATTCTTGCCTCTCGACCCAAAGCCTATCATGAGCAAGTGACTTCAGATCGCCTACAAATCGATATGCAACTTTGGGTGAAAGACTTTGGTGCTGAACAACGTAAAGCTTACGTCGAGAATTGGTACTTAACTCAAGAACGATACGCCCACGGCGGACGTAACACCTCTGACGTGCAGCATAGGGCTGCACAATCTGCATCTGATCTATTAACTCAAATCGAGGCTCGGCAGGAGCTAAGTGATTTAGCAAAGAATCCGCTGTTACTAAATATGCTTGTGTACCTTCATCAACATTATCCTGGTGCAGAGCTTCCAAAACATCGAGCGGAGCTGTATCGAGAAATATGTCAATTGCAGTTGAAAGACCGCCCCGCCACTCGTAAGCTAAACTCTTCATTAACTGAAAGCGAAGCTCAAACAATCCTGCAAATGCTAGCACTGGAGATGATGAGAAAGCGACAGGAGCAGATTGATCAGTCTGCTCTACTGAAACAGTTAACTACTTATTTAGAGAATCAGGGAGTCAGGATTCCAGCACAGGACTTTTTAGAATCAGTGGTGCAAATTAGTGAACTCCTAGTGGAGCGGGAGATAAATGAATACAGTTTCGCCCATTTTAGTTTTCAGGAGTATCTTGCTGCAACTCAGATCGTCCAAGCGAAGCAGGAGAATTTACTGTATGAGTACTTTAGTGATGATTGGTGGAAACAAACATTATTACTATATGCCACACAAGTAAACCCTAATAACCTTGTTCGAGAAGCTATGAATCGAGGAGCTACTGATCTTGCTTATGCCTGTTTACAACAAACTACTAGACAAATTGAGCCTGCTTTGAAAGCAGAAATCGAAGTTCTTGTAAAGACCGTACAAACTTTACGCTACCAAGACTTAGAAGGCTATCTGAAAAATGGACAATGGAAGCTTGCAGATACAGAAACTTATAGTCTAATGATCACCACTTTAGGTAAGGAAGAGGGTCGGTTGTTTAGCCCTGAAGAACTAATTAATTTTCCATGTGAAGAACTACGAGCAATTGATCAATTGTGGATAAAGTATAGCCAAGGAAAGTTTGGCTTTAGTACGCAAAAGCAAATTTATGTGGAATGTGGTGCGATATTGGATGGGAGATATCCAGGCAATCAGATTTGGAGGCGATTCGGCGATCGTGTTGGCTGGAGAATAAATGACGAATGGATTACATTGGATGAAACTTCTTATGAGTTTTCTGCTCCACTAGGACATCTTCCACGAAGATGTTTCATGCTCAATAACGCCGGATTAGAGTGCTACCTTTATAGCCGTGTACATACTTGCACTTCATAAGCAAAAATCGGACAACACCAGTGCCAAAACCCAAAACTTTTGAGGAACAATACCCAACCATCCACCGTTTTGTTGAAGAAATTGGCTCGATCGAAATTGGACAACATGAGATGATTTCATCTTTTGTTCGAGCCTACGATTTTGGCGGAACTGTTTATGAGGGCAAAGACAGCTATCCCAGCTTAGAAGCAGCACTCCAGGATCTGGAGGCGGGGATTAAAGCATACCTGGATGAACACGGCATTTAGTGCCGAAAGTGCCCTTATATTCGGCTTGTAGATTCAGGCAAAATGTTGACGATAGTGAGGCGATCGAGCACTGAATCCTACCCAAACTCATAGCCCTGATTCACCCAGTAATGCCAGTCAGCGATCGCCTGCTGAGTTTTTTCATCTGCCTCGATCGCCTCTAGTTGAATCAACGGCACTGCCAGCGTATCACCCTCCCATGCAATCTCCACAAACATTTCCCGATCGCACTCATTCTCCGGAGCCATGTCCACGACTTCAACTGTTGCACCTTCCTTCAAAGGAGAAATGCGTCGCTTACTGATGCAGACTGCAGTGAAGGGAAATTGCATCGTATCCTGCAAGTAGTAGTACCAGCCCATTGCCTGCTCTTCTGCACCATAGGCATCCACTACGATTTCCATCGTAATGCGTTCTTCCCACTCCTCATCCGGTTTCCCTTTCGGCATCGCCGCCCTCCCTTGTGGAATTGCCGATCTCGATCAAACTTGATCAAACATTAACGTCCCTTTGCCAGATCGGCATAGATAAATGTTTCAACTCCCAATGCTATCAGCAACAGCAGTTCCATCCAGGAGAGAATCGTAACTCCGATCGGCGGGTTGGGAACCAGAAACCAGAACGCCCCCAGAGCAATCAACCCTGAAATGACAAAAGTAATTTCATCAACAATCAACTGCTGAATTTTGCGGCGCTTGCGGTGTTTGTCGTCCCGGTGGGCAATTTCCCAGCCAAACAGGGTTTCTAGATCGGTGTAGCCTGTATGTTCCTGCAATTTGTCTACCAGCTTGTAGCGGATGTACCTGCCGATCGCCGAAATCTTTTCATCGTTTACTACATAAGTCCAACCCAAAATCAGACAGACCCAGGGAATGACGAGCAACGCATAGTAATGGGCGGGGTTGGAAACGGCGAAAGAGATAATTGTTCCAAACAAAACAAGCGTGACGTAAAGCAGGTTATCCCGGAAGCCAATCCGTTGCGTTTGCTCCGATTTCAGCTTGTCATATTCGGCAAGGAGGATTTCCAGAATTTGGTCTTTGTCGCTCATGGCTGATACTTTCTCAAACCCTGTATCTATTGTGGCGGATGGGTCGTCAGCCTCTCAAAAAGCCAAAGAAAATCTCTAGACTCTGAGCAAACTTACATTTCCCACTTTAGGGTATGTAATTCTTACGGTCACAAGTAAATGAATACTGTAGCAACACAGTAATAATACGGTTGTATTTGCCGAGCAATAATGTCTTTGAACCTTGCCTCTCCAATACTAATGACGTTATACTTTTTAGTAATCAACGTAGGTAGGAGCTTGCCTTTTCAGGTTTTTACTGGTGGATGCTGGATTTAAGGGGCTTTGCTATGGTTTTATCGCACAAGAGGCTAAATGGTACCAGTGGGTTGATTGTGCTTTTTTAACAAAATAATTTTGATTAGAACTAGAGTCTTCAATTCATATTGCTTTTGAAATGATTTTGATGTGCTTGCAAGCATCTACAGGTTGTAGATCGACTAATTTAATTTGTCAGAGCCAAAAGGGTATTTCCAGTGGGTTCAGTATCTCCAGAAATTCAGCAAAAGGTTCAAAAATGGAAAGATAAACTTGCTGGACTAAGGCGAGATAACCCATTACTGAAGTTCAGTGAGGGTAAGGGTAAAAATATCAAGCTGCTCCTGCCCACTTCGCAAGTGTTGCAAGTTTTAGTTAATGATGTATCCAGCTTTTCCTTCGGTAGCATTAAAACTGAACCGCCAGACCCTCAGAACGTATCTATCCTAAAAAAGCTTCGCAAGGCTGCCACTGAAATTCAGCGTGAGAAGGGAGTTAACAGCTTGTTTGTTGCACTCGGCACCCTTGCTTGGAATCTGAAAGGTGAACCTAAAAGTGTGAGTGTTTCCCCCATTTTCTTAATTCCAGTTGAGTTGCAAAAAGTGAAACGACGAGATGAATATACTCTTGTTGCACTTGATGAAGATGTTTTTCTCAACCCAGTTTTAGTCCAGAAGCTGAATTCTGACTATGGCATCACTTTGCGTAATATTCCCTTGAGTCAACCGTTAACCTCTGATGCCTTATTAGAACGAGTGGGTCAAGATATTGCTGGATTCCCAAACTGGAAAGTCGAAGCTGTTGCCCATCTTGCTCTGTTTGAGCGTCCCAAAGCTGCAATGCTCAACGACCTAGAGCAACATGTAGAGAAAATTGCAAAACATCCAATTCTGCGCGGGCTAGCCAATGATTTATCTGCCTACGAGCCTCAAAATTACAGCATTCCTGATGCCAAGCTCCTAGATACACAACATCCAAAATCAGTCTTTCAAGTACTAGATGCAGATTCTAGTCAGCAAGTCGTTATTGAAGCAGCTAAGAGTGGTTTGAGTTTTATCACTCAAGGGCCTCCCGGCACTGGAAAAAGTCAGACAATCGCTAACATGATTACCGAGCTGATTGCTCAGAAAAAGAGAGTCCTGTTGGTCGCTGAGAAGGCAGGTGCTTTAGAAGTTGTTGCTAAACGGCTGCGGAAGTGTGAGTTGGGCGATCTATGTCTGACCTTACATGAAAAGGAGACTTCGAGTAAGAAAGGATTTAGCCGATCACTTCAAGCAACGATCGAACGGTTAGAGCAGTATTCTGAAACACGCCCACCGGAGTCATTTTTTGAGACGTTAAGGAACGATCGACACATTCTCAATCGGCATCCAGCACAGCTCCACGAAGTTTGGGACGCGATCGAAAAGTCTGCTTTTGATCTCTACAGTGAATTATTAAAGCTGGAACGAGAAGGAGTTCCCTCACTTCAGACTACTGTCCAAAATATTGAACAATGGACAGGAACCCATTTAAGCAATGCGAAGCACCAACTAGAGAACCTAGAGCGACTTGAACCATTTTTTCGTGGTAAAAAAACAACGCTTTGGGCAAAAAGTCGGCGATTACTCAGATCTGCTCAAGAACGCACTGAATTGGAAACAGAGATTGCAAACTTACGTCGAGGTATTGAGCGCGCAGGCATGATTGCGTCTCAAACCCACCAACTATTGAACCCACCTCAGCCTAGGTCTCAACAGGATATCACGGCTTTAGAGGCTGCAATCTCTTATGTGGTGGATCGCCCCCCCGTGCTACCGCAAGACTGGCATAGTACAACGATAGAAAATTTACGACACTTATTTGCAGACTTGAGTAACAAGAGTGCAGCCTTCTCCAGACACTTACAAGCACTTCAGAAGAGATATAACACCTCTGACTTAGAAAAATTTGATATTTCTGAGATGTTACGGCGGGTCAAAAAAAATCGTAGGAACCTGTTGCGGATTCTCGGAGATTACTGGAACGTGCATAAAGCTATCTTTAAGTGCCGAAAAGAGAAAACACGGCTTCTCTTTTGGGCTTCCTTTCTTTTCGGCTACAAGCAATTGTTGGCAGATCTCCAGCAAGCTACTGAATGTCACAACTTGGATAAAGCACTTAAAAGCTCAGAATATACACCTTTTAGCCGCTTCTGCAAAGGTGGCAAATTTGATTTTGTAGCGATTGAAACAGCACTGAATTGGGTTGAAGGATTACAAAATTATCCGTTGCGGAAAGACCGAGTTGCTGACCTGGTTTCATCTCGTGATCTATCTATCAAGCTCGACAATTTACGAAATAACTTAAGAACTGCTCAATCGCTTATTAGAGAAGGGTTTAAGTTTCTGAGCAATTCCTTTCCTAATGTAGAACAAGTCATGACAGGCTCCAATCAGCCTCTGGAACAAGTTCCTTTTAGTACAGTCATAGATTTTCTCGATGATGCAGAACATCAACTAGAAGCATTCGGGGACTGGACACGCTGCAAACATTACATCACAACTCTCAGAGAGATGGGGGCTGGAACTTTCATAGACAGGCTTAAAGCATCAGATATTGAACCGGAGTTATGGTTTCCCGCACTCCAAAAAGCTGTGTATCGACGATGGCTCGATTACATCTATGATCACTTTCCTGATTTGAAGGATTTCAGTGCTAAACTGCACGAACGTAAAATTCAAGAATTTTCGCAGTGCGATCAGCAACAGCATTTAATTGCTAAACAGCGTCTCCAGCAACTGCACGCTCGTCAATGGCGCGCTTGGTCTCAGCAATCTGTAGCGAAGGAAAAGCGGTTATTGCTTAATATCGAGAGTAGGAAACAACGACAGCAGAAGTCGATCCGTGAGTTCATTAAGGAAGCGGGAGATTTGGTTGCGGCATTGAAACCCTGCTGGATGATGAGTCCTTTAGCAGTAAGTGAATATATTGATCCTGAAACTCCGCAGTTTGATGTCGTTATCTTTGATGAAGCTTCCCAAATTCGTACTGAGGAAGCCGTTTCCGCCATCATGCGAGCCAAACAAGTGATCGTAGTAGGTGATGATCAGCAACTTCCTCCAACATTTTCGTTTACCAAGTTTGACACGGATGAAGAGGATGACAACGCTGAAGGAGAGTATGAAAGCCTGCTGGTAGAATGCGGAAAATTCATGAAGAACTTCACACTACGATGGCACTATCGTAGTCAAGATGAAAGCCTGATTGCTTTCTCAAATGAACATTTCTACGACTCAAAGCTGATTACGTTTCCTAATCCTACTAAAAATGCGAATCAAGGAGTGCATTTCCACTTCGTCAAGAACGGGATTTACGATCGCGGCAGCAATAAACCTGTTAATCTACGCGAAGCTGAGGAAGTTGCAAGGCTAGCACTATACCATGCTCAAACCAGCCAACAGTCCTTGGGAATAATCGCCTTTAGCAAAAACCAAGCCGATGTCATTCAGAAGGAACTTGATCGTCTGAGTGCCAACAATATCGATTTATCCGATTTGCAAGAAGCTTCTGACAAATTCTTCCTGCGCCATCTTGAAAGTTCTCAAGGTGAAGAACGAGATGTAATCATTCTCAGCTTTTGCTATGGCCGAGATCACGAGGGTGAGATGGGACACAACTTTGGACCGCTTAATAAGTTGGGAGGTGATCGACGGCTTAATGTGGCAATCACCCGTGCCAAGCAAAAGTTAATTCTGGTGGCATCAATACATGGAAGTGATTTACAACCGGAAGGTAAGAGTCCAGTCGTAAAACGACTACAGGATTATCTAAATTACGTTGAGCGCAACGGTGTTCAAATTGAAGATCAAACTGAGGAGGCTGCCAATTTTCCAGAACCACCTATCAATTCTGGTGTAGTTGAGGATATTTATATTGCTCTTCAACAGGCAGGGTACCATGTTTGCCCATCAGTTGGGCGTTCTAGATTCCCTATCGATCTCGCGATTCTCAACGACCAGCAACCAAATGAATTTCTGCTTGGTATTGAGGTGGATAGTAGAACCTATCAAGCGTATAATACAGCACGCGATCGCGATCGTCTGCGCCGGAAAGTGTTTGAGGAAGATCTCAAATGGCAACTTTACCGAATCTGGGCAAAGGAATGGTTTCACAACAGAGAATCGCAACTTAATCAACTACTTGAGTACTTAAAAAACCTGAAAATTCATCGTCAATAAACTCATATGTTTCTCCAACTTTTACACTCACAAGCCTTTCTGTCAATGCGATATGGAAGTTGACCAAATTGAAGAACTCCTCAAAAAAATTCAGCAATTGCAGTCAATAATGATTGCTGTTTCAACTGGAGAAGAACAGATTCAAGAAGTAGAAGAAGCGTATACTGAACTTTATCAGGAGACTGATTTAGATATCGAGTTACTTCACGAGGAAGGCTTATTTATTTCCAACCCAAACTCCTTTACCTCTTTGTGGGATTGGTACAACTATTGGTCGTCAAATTTAGGTAATTATGCTTCTCGGCGTAGATATATCTATAATCTCTATGTTGATATAATCAACAGCCTTGAGCGTGCCTTGCAGGATCAATTCGTACAGAATATAAGTAATTCATCGAATGATATTCTTGAACCTAAACAATTAGAGCACTTACTGAATAACATTCAAGAATTGCAGTCGATTATGGTTAATGTAGCTACTGGTTTTACCTCCATACAAGCTGAGGAGGCAAGCTACATTGAGCTTTATCAAGACATTTCATCGTACATTTATAGGCTTCAACAATTAGGCTTACAAGCTGAACACCCTAACCATTTTAGTTCACTCTGGTATTGGCATGGCCACTGGAAAACTGAATTAGGTAACTATGCTTCACGGCGCCAGTTTGTTGGAGAACTCTATAACAGTTTTGTTACGCCCATTCAGAAAGCCCTCCGTAAGCATCAGCGTATGTCAACTTCTATCGAGCAATTCGCCGAGGACTTGCGGAGTCGGTTTAACAAGCAAATTTCAGAGCAGCCTCAAGTACCGTCAACTGCAAGCATCGAATCTATTGAACAAAATAAGAATACTAAAACTGATGGCTTACTAGCAGGAAGCAGGCAAGTTGTAGAACCGGACTATACGAGACATGTAGCTGCTGCCATACCGACAAAACCGATAATTGATTTCGCAATTGTCACAGCGATTAAAACTGAACGACTAGCTGTTCTGAATGCCTTTGAGATTGATGTAAAGCAAGATCGCGAACGTAAAGATTCTCGTACATATTGGCGCAAACGTTTGCTCCTTCAAGATGGAAAGTTTTATGAAATTGTTGTAGCTCAGTCATTAGATATGGCAAACGTAAATGCGGCCATTCTTGCTAATGACATGTTACATCACTGGAAACCTGCGGCTGTCCTAATGGTTGGCATTGCGGCAGCTGCTAAACCAGAACCCAAACAACGCATCGGAAATTTAGTTGTTGGTAAGGAGGTTTATTATTACGGAACCAGTAAAGTAACTGTGAATGGTGAACTGCCTGAGCCTAAATACGTTCCAGTAGATCCAACTCTCTTAGATCGAGTTCAAGCATTACCTAGTTCTGACTTTTCAATCCTTGTCGATCACCCTGATAGTAATGGTATTCGCCCTGAAATTGAAATAGGAGTGATTGCTTCGGGTGACAAGGTAATTGCAGATGCGGCTGAACGAGATGCGATCGCTTCTGCTAATCGAAAAATCATGGCTATTGAAATGGAAGGTTACGGCGTGATTGAGGCTGCAAGGCAAAGTTTTGATCAGGTTCGCTGTTTAGTGATTCGTGCTCTGTGTGATTATGCTGACTCAAATAAAAATGACCAGTGGCATGCTTATGCTGCCTCTGTCGCAGCTGGGTTCACAAAATACTTCTTGCTTGACGAACCCTTAATTCCTAGAAACCCACCGAGCAATGGTATAAAGTAGCTGCGGTCGCTTCAGATTCACCGTCTTTCTTAAACTCCCACGTTATATTCTGGATCAGTTTAAACTCCTACAAACTTATTGAGAAAGTATGCCGAAGGCTATCTCAAGCAAGAGCCTCCAGATTTAGCAGGTTGGGCAAAATTCATCCGATCGCAACTGGGTGTAGAGCCTCATCCAGCCGTATGGGTCGATATCCTGACACGGATGCCACCACTGCTGAATGGCGATCGCATCGAGGCAACCCAACTCTTTGATCAGGTGATTCGTAACTGCCCAGAAATTCTGCAATATGCTTGGGCACTGTACTTCATCTCCCGTACGATCGGTTGGTTTGAACCCAAGGAAACCGTGCAGGGCTGGCTGGAGATGCTCAAATCTAACCCCTCCAATTTCTCTCAGCAGGCATACGGAGAATTGTTACTAATTCAGTACCTCCAATACCAGGATGAATGGTCAGTTGAGCAAATTCATCATCATCTCGCCATTCAGGATAACGAAGCACTCCTATGTGGACTGGCCCATGCAGCCAGCCATCTGTGGGTTCAGAGAAGATGTCGGACGATCGCAGCAGAAATTCTTTACACCCTTGCTTCCTCCTCTAATATCAATTCAGTTTTTAAGTAAAACAGATAGAGTGAAAGATATCGCATTAGGCAGGACTCAATCATGAGCGGTGTCCCTCATATCGAGATTCACGAAAGCGCAGAGGAACTCAAAGACTTAATGCATCAGCAACGCCAAGCTGATGACCGAGAGCGCATCCAAGCCCTATATTTGCTCAAAAGCGGACAATGCCAGCAGGTGCAGCAGGTGGCAAAGGTCATCGGACGGCATCGCAGCACTGTCCATCGCTGGTTGGACTTTTATCGCACTGGCGGGGTCAACCGCTTGCTTGACCCTGGTGCTCCCCGTGGACGCAAAGCAGCCATTCCAGAGTGGGCACAAGCCAAACTCAAGCAACGACTGAGCCAACCCCGTGGCTTTGGCAGCTATGGTGAGATTCAACAGTGGTTAGCCCGTGAGTGTGGCATTGTTGTGGCTTATCACGTGGTGCATGAATTTGTCCGCTATCGCTTAGGAGCCAAACTCAAAGTGCCTCGTCCTTGTGCTCAACGCCAAGATGACGAAGAGGTGGAGCAGTTTGTCTTGGGGTTGGGGGAACACCTTCAACACCTGATGAGCCATTTTCCGAACACGATGCCGTGGCGCTACTGGTGTGAGGATGAAAGTCGCTTTGGACTCAAAACCATTGAACGTCGTCGCATCACTGCCCCAAGCATCCAGCCGATTGGCATCCATCAGTGGGTGTTTGAAACCTTCTGGCTGTATGGAGCGGTTGAACCCAAAACCGGAGAGTCGTTTTTCTGGGAGTTCTCCCACCTCGATTCGCGCTGCTTTGAGCGATACCTGGAGTATCTGAGTCAGGCTTATCCCAACCAGATGCATCTAATGCAAGTAGATCGCTCTGGAGCCCATACAGCCGTTGAGCTTCACGTTCCAGACAACATTATTCTGCTGTTTCAACCCCCTTATGCCCCGCAACTCAATCCCATTGAGCGGTTCTGGCGATGGCTCAAAGACCGATTGGCATGGCAGGTATGGTTCAATCGAGCGGAATTGGTACGGGAGTTGGAATTTTACCTGCGTCAGTTGAGCCGTTCCATCGTTGCTTCTTTGACGGGTTGGGATTTCATCCTTGATGCGCTATCTGTCGCAGGTATTTAGCAAATTGATATAAAACCTCTGTCTACCATGCTGTCGCAAGTGTATTTCGGTGGAGCCGAGACCAGTTCAGGCTAGATCCAGGAATGCAAAAGATCATTCAAGCAGTGTGTCAGAACCGCAGCATATTCCTGGAAGCCGCTAACGATTTGATCGAGATTATCGAAGCCGAGAAACTGACAGACCACAACCCTGAAGTCGTCGTTGAGATTTGCAGGAGCCTGGTAGGAACAGGGACAGAACTCACCAATCCAGTCCGTCCGACTATCCTGATTGCAGAGAGCTTAACCACGATCGCCATCCAGATCCATCGCCAACCTTTCTATCGTGAGACTGGTCTACAAATCTTCGAACAACTACTGGCTCTTAATTTAAGAGAAACCCGGTCTGCGCTAGAAACCCTCGATCGAAGGCCAAACCGATCAGGTTCATTTGTCGCTCCCCGAAGAAGACTGCGTAGTCGTCGCGATCGCCGTCCCCAAAATTGAAGCAACTGCGAGCTGTAACAGCACGATCAATTGGTCAAGCTCACCCTTGTCAGTGCTTCCCCTGCCGCTGCATCTTCAGGTATGGCTGGATGCCCCAGAACCAAGGAGCGATCGGTGATAGCACAACAGTCACCTGACTGCGCTTGTCGAAATCGGTCAGGCTCCTAATTTTACCCAACACGGTAGCTCGACTACTTGGAAAAAGAAATGGCTCTGGCTCTACGATTCTGGCTCTGACTCCAAATCAGATTCTGAAGATAGCACATGGAGCACCCGTAGTTGACCTCTGCCAATCAACTCAATTAACTCAGAGATTCCCCGGCAATCTAGCACTTTCGCCACTGACATTGTTCCTTCCCAGCCAGAATCCGTCACTGTTAAAGTCCGACGCTTCTTTTCCTCCTCAAAAGCAGGAGGTCTTCCCTCATGTCTCAAGTTCTCCAGAGACCTGGGGTTTATTTTTGTTTTTCTGAGCTTGCTTTCTTTTTTAGTCATGAGACTGGTTCCCCATCGCACTCCCCCTTTGCTGAATATTACAACGCTTTAAGCTTAACCAGTATTGTGAAGAAATTTCTACAAAACTGCGTACATTATTGAAAATATCTGCTTAACCACGTATAATATAGATATAAATGAATCACGTTGCTGTTGGCATGACAACAGGGAACCTGCTGTCACCGTAGAACTGGAATCCGGAGCAAGCCGCCCACTTGGGAGAGCCGCTATCAGGTCAATAGGAACTCCGCCAGCCGTCACGAGGAATGTCAATAGTTTGAATTTGTCCTAAAAACGCAAATGCCCTGGACGAGCTTCCAACTTCCCCAGGGCAGTTTGCCTGTTCACAACAACACAGGAGGTTGTTATGACACCGTTTGAACTTGATTGTATCAGAGCCGAATCGGAAGCGAAGACCGATGCAGTCTGCCAGGATCTCTACCTGGATGGTTTAACTGATGGGGCATTGGGAGCGAAACCCCAACGTAATGAGGAACCCTACGTTCTAGGGTATGCCGAGGGTATCCGCCGTACTAGAGATCAGGGAATCGGTGAGATCCACTGGAGCAGTCCCTACCAGAAGTTTGCCTTTGGCTTTGTCGATGGCATTGGTAACGGCACCGATGGCGAGAACAATTACGAGTTTTAGAACCTGAATATTCGATTGCAATGGGGTGGAGGGCAACACCTCAGCCCCTTTCTTTGACCTCACTCCATCTACAAGGACACTCACTATGGCAACGACCACACTGCACAACAACGCTCAACAGAATGGACATCAGCGCACCACAACACCCATTCAACCGCCCACCACTGCTCCTTTGTCCCAACGCGATGAGTTTGATTCAGAAGCTTTTGAAGCACAACGAGAATCCCTGCCCTATCTGCAACTGTTGAATGCTCAAGACCCTGACCAAGCTGGATTCTTCATCACAACTGAAAACATGGAGTCGGTGAATTTCACTCCTAATGAGGAGTGGACACCCCACACCACCACGTTTCAAAACGGTGCAACCGTTGAGGGCTACCGCTCTTTAGTTGCGCGGTTTCTGATCCTGCACAAGTCCAAGCTGATGATGTTCGATCGCGACAGTGGCGAGTTCATCGGGGTTTACCGCAAGTCTCAATACGATTGCAGCACGATGATTCTCAAGACTCGCTACTTGGTGTATCTCATCAGCAAAGATAAACGCTTGCTGCACGAAACTCCATTGCTGCTCACGGCAAAAGGTGCGTTCTGCGGCAGCTTTGGGGAAACGGTGGAGCAATTTCGCAACGACATGAGCAAAGCCTATACTGCTGCAACGGGAGCCAAGAAGCCGAGGGGCGATCGGTTTATGGCGCTGAGTATTCTTGCTGTTCGAGTTCAGCCAGAACTGAAGGGGCAGACCAAGAAATCCTGGGTCTGTTCTGTGGCTGACTATGGAGTTCCAACCGTTGAGAATTGGAAGTCCTTCTTCATCGGCTACAGACCCGAACTCAAGGAGCGGATTCTAACCCAGTTCGATGAATGGGCAGACTTTGGCAACCCAGAGCGAGAATTTGAAGCACAAGCCCAGCGGCAACCTTCCCCTCACTCTACCCAAGCGGAGACCAATCAGGAGCATGAAGAGAACTTTGACGACTTTGACTACGGCTATCCAGAGGAGATTTAGCGTTTAGCAGCCGTAGTCTATCCCCAGGCTCTCCCGCTTGGGGGTTTCTTGTTCCAAGCAGCTTCAACTAGCGAGTTCAACTACCGCAAACGGCTCTACCGCAATGAAATCTGTTTTCTCTTGAGAGGTTTGAGCTATGACATCTCCACCTGTAAGCGATCGAGCTGCCTCATCCATCAGCTATCAGCAAGCCCTCTACGATTTTGGCATCGCTGAGCTAATTGAGGCGCTGAGCAACTTCTGTGATCCAGACTTCGATGTCGCACAGATGCAACTGGAGGAGCAGGAACTAGAACATCTCGCTACTCTCCTCATCCAACAACTCTGTGTCAGTCTCAATGGCAAGATGATGGCTAGCTACCTCAACGTCGTGAGAAATGCGGATGCTTGGACAATCACAGATTTACCCAGGCTGGAGCTAAAACCACTGCAACATCCGCTTGTCCTACCTGAAAGTTTTCCCCACCAAGCCTCAACCCCACAATTTCTTGATGGTGACTCGGTGTGCTGGCTATCCTTGCCAAATTCTCCCCAAACCGATCGTGGTATCGTCATTGGACGATTTTTTGCCTTTGCTTCCCATCGTGGGCAGTGGGAGTGGAAGTATCTGATTTGGCTCAAAGACACTTCCAGTGGAGTCCTTGCTGATACGGTTTGGGAGGAAGATTTAGAACCATTGAGGGAGGAGAAATACCCATGACTCGTCCTCGTCCCTTGAGCGATCGAGACCTAGCACTAATCAACCTCTATGCCAACTGCCAACTGGGACTTTCTCCTCGTCGTTTTTATGCCAAGTGGGAGGTAAGCCATGAGGCGATCGCCAGCATTTGTTCCCGTTCCCCCTCCACCGTGCGCCGTTGGTTTGGCAAAGGCAAACACTATCGCGCTCCAAGTTCGGATGATTTACGACATCTGGCATTGATGGATTTTCTGTTGGAGTACTATGACGAAATTTCACCAGACCTGTTCGATCGGTTGTGTGGTTCTCCTCAGCGAGTTCAGCCAGAGCATCCAGACGCTTCCAGCACATAAGGTCACTTTTTTCAATTGCCAGTGGCACTGTCTTTGACAGGTGCTCTACCAGTAGGCTGGCAAGTTGTAGTTGTGTCTTCTACAGCTCGATGAACGTTCAACATTCCCCTTCCACTGACGCGATTGAAGCTCGCCCCTGGGTGATCGTTTTGATTCAGCCCAACGCCCAGCGCTCAGATCTGGTTCGTTTTCGCAATCGCTCCGACGGCGAAGACCATTTGCGAAAATTGCGGCGATTTATACCCAAGACGCAGTTCGAGCTAGTGTTTGATTCGCCTGCTCAGTCACCATTGGATTCACTTGGAGAGGTAAGCAGATGATTCCTGTTTTGATTCGCTTGTGTGCTGCTATGTGGGTCTGCCAAGAAGCGCAGCAGAAGCAGGTAGAATTTGTGGATGATCTGAAGCACTTACGAGAGTTGGATGGCACAATTACTGCTCTGTCGCATGTTCCTGCCCCGAACACCACGATCGTTCTGAAGAGCAACTACGGTGATATTCCGACACGGGTCATCACGGTGCGAACAGAGGCGACCTCTAATGAGTTAACAGGTAGCGCCATGCCTGTTATCTTCGTTATTCCTGAAGATCACCTTTAGGAATCTACCCCTAATCTTCCAGAGTTGTTTGATCGGTCAATCCGAAAGAAGGAACCTGGATATGCGCGATCGCTCCCGCATAATGCTCCTCAATCACCGCTACTGAAGTGCCACACCAATCTGCCACTCGCCTGGATATAATCCCGCTTTCCAAACAGAGCGTGATGAATGTGTGCCGACAGTTGTACTGAGGTAAATATTCCTTCACCTTGCCTGCTTCAACCAATTTTTCCACCACGGGTCTCCATACTCGGTTGAGGAAATTATGGGTATCAATTTCCTTGCCCCCTCTAGCTGGAAATACGAGGGCATTTGGATCGGGATTCTCTGGTCTGACTGCATCAAAGACAGCTCTTAGCTCCTCGTTAATGGGGAAGTAACGAAGTGTGTCGGTTTTGGTTGTTTTCCGAATGCGAACATCAGTGGCGACAGCTTCGCAGATGTAAATGCGATTCTTCTCGACATGCTTCCACTTAAGGGCGATTGCTTCTTCGGGTCTGCAACCGGTATGAAACAGGAATTTGACATAGGGAGCATAGTAGGAATGGGGAATCGGAGAGTATTTCGAGCAGTAAGTGTTATGTTCAAATGCCGAAATAATTGCCGCTACGCACTCTTTGGAAAACGGTTTGCGAGACACTTTGCTCGTCTTCTTCGTCTTCACTTCCTGAGCTAGTTCTTTGAACGGATTCTCAGAGATCAGTTTTTTTCGCATTGCCCAGTTGCAACAAGCACTAAGCTGTTTCAGGGTTCGCTTGGCTGTTTCTGCTGCAAACTCGGTCAGGAGATGAGCTTGAATTGCAATAGCATCCTCTAAATAGGGTTTGGGAAACTTCCGGATGCGTTTTTCAATCTTGCCGTAGTCTCTAATAATTGTTGTTTCTTCCAAATGCACTTGCTGAAACTGAGTGTATTGTTCCCAAAGGTCAAGTAGTGAGGTTTTGGGGACGGGCAGCGGTGCAGCAGTTGTTGTCACACTGAGTGCAGTTTGGGGCTTGTACTTCTCCAAGGTTGGATCAAAGCGCTCATAAATAATGTCAGACTCAATGAGCTTGGCTTTGGCTTCTGCAATTTTGCGATTGGTTGGAGTGTCTCGTAATCCAACCGATATATAGTGGCGCTTACCACCATAGCTGAACCGTAACTGTAGCCAACCACGAGAAACGATAATGGAGACCGATCGCCTAACATCACGTTGTTTAGTTTGCATGGCAGTACTCCCAGTACACTTGCTTCTTTTTTCCCTCCCCTTGACAATGTTCCGGATAGTTCAATTGAACTATTTTCGTACACCACTTGTACACCACTTTTTGACCCAAAATGCCCCATTTGTACCTAAAAAAATTTCGGGGAGATTCTGTTAAGAACCTCCCCGATTAGCTCCTAGAGCTTGTTTTCTTGATGGCTCAGGCGGGATTTGAACCTGCGACCTTGGGCTTATGAGTCCCCTGCTCTAACCACTGAGCTACTGAGCCAGTTTTGGATGCACTATGGTGGGCGCATTGATTTCGGACATTTATTAAACTAGCACATTGTAGTTGTAATTGTCACACTTTTAATCGTAAATTTGGAGGTGTGCACAAGTTCAGACAGATGAGCCTGGAAGATTCAATTTATCCCAATCAGGCTGTCAACTGCTATCAATAAGACTGCCATCAATCAGTATGAAACAAGGGAGCACTTAAACTCCCTTGTCTTACCGCTGCGATCGAAAAAATTAGCGAGAGGATGGCAAGTAGGCCAGTGGATTGACTGTTCCTTGTGCCGGTACGTGTACCTCAAAGTGCAAGTGAGGTCCAGTGCTATAACCCGTGCTTCCCATTTCGCCAATTTGCTCACCCTGAGCCACTCGCTGCCCATTACGGACGTGAATTGCATTCATGTGAGCGTAGCGGGTCATACTACCATCGGCATGACGAACTTCAACCATGTTGCCATAGCCGCCAGAATTCCATCCTGAAAATTCAATGACACCTGTTGCAGCAGCATAGATAGGCGTTCCAACATCTGCGGCAATATCAATACCTTGATGCATTCTCCCCCAACGCCAACCATAGCCCGAAGTGAGAACACCTCTAGCGGGCCAAATGAAGCCATTGAATACTCCACCGTCTTCAGGCAGGAAGGTATCTGCTCCAGGCAACGGGGGCAAATCAGGGGAAACCATCCGTCCCGTAACTGGCTGCAATAAAGGATCGTAGCTTTCAGAACCTAGAGGAGCCGTAGCGACTAAATCAGGTTGAGCGGCAGGGGCATCATCAGGCAGAGAAGTGCTAATCGGACGAATTTCATCGTCAACCGCTTCGTTTGCTTGACTCATGTGCGGACTGACAGCAACTGCACTTGTTGAGGATGTTTCTGGCAGAGTTGGCGAAGCAACTGCGGTCACCTCCACAGAATTACTAGCCGTTGAGAGGGGTTGCTGTCTTTGTCGCAATGCCCGAATCTCAGTTAGAAGATTGGACACATAGGGATTTGCAGAAGGAGAACTTGACCCAGATTCAACAGAATTAAATCTAACGTTCTGGGTTGGAACGATCATCTCCGAGGAGGGTTCTGCGAGAGGAGATGTGGCTATCTGCTCATCATCAACCAGCACCTCAGGGGTTTGTGTGGAACTAACATCTGCTGAGTCAGATGCGATCGGCTGCGAGGTAGGGATAGCTGGAATCGCAGGTGAACTTGCTACTGGGCTAGGTGACACTGAACCAGGCAGTAGCACCGACTCATCTACTTGAGCAACAACCGATCGTGATACATCCGTTTGTGGAGTCGATGAAACAGCAGAAGAGGCATCCGCTACGGTGAATGAACTAGAAGTCTCTGGGATGACTGAATCCGCCGCAGGCTGAGCTGCTGGCACCGATAATACTTGCCCAACAAAAATAACGTTTGGATTACTCAGGCGATTTGCTTCAACGAGAAGCGACTGAGGAACATTGTGTGCGCGGGCAATTCCTGCAACAGTATCACCGGGATTAACTCGGTAAACTAGAGGCTGTAGTAGTCCGCCTTGAAGTTGCGAGGATTCCGGCTGTTCTAACGTTGCTGCAATATCACGACTCGCCGATGACTCTGCCACATCTGGAGCGATAAACGGAATACCGGGCAACGAGCTATTCGGAGGTTGGGCTGAAGGAGAGGGGTTGACTGCAACGGGTTCCGGAGATGCATTGCCAGATTGCATCTCTGCTGTAGAACCTTCACGATTTGCGTTCGCTTGCCCCTCAGCATTTGTCTCCAGCGTGGATGCTGTGGCAACTAATCCAGACTCCTCATACCGCAACTCCGCCAAGCTTTCTCTTAACTTGTCTCGCCGCTGGCGCAAGTTTTCAAGGGCATTATCGCGATCGATTCCAACCCGATCGACCTGCTCTGCATTACCTAAGTTGGGTAACTGCTCCAAATTCGCAGATGCCACCAGTGAAGAAGGAGGGACAGAAACCTCCAAGTCAGGTGATTCAGCTGCAGCAGTCTGAGCCGATGCCCTATCCGAAACGGGAATTCGAAGAACCTGTCCAGTCCGCAATGTCGAATCTAGGGTTAGCCCATTTGCAATGGCAACACTCCAACCATTGACCTGATAGTGGGCGGCAACCTGCTGGAGCGTTTGCCCTTCCCGAACAATATGCTCCACCCATCTGACTGTCGGCAGTGCAGAGGATCGAAGTTCTGACGGGGAACCTGCTTGAGCAACCGGAAGGGTCGCTGCGATCGCAGTATCCGGCACTCTGGGTTCTGCGGCTGTTGCCCCATCGTCTTGGCGAGGAAGCAAAGCTCCTGTTGCACCCATTGAGAGTGCCAATCCTATCATGGCGGCAGAGGTGCGTACTCTACGTCTAGCTCCTAAAGAACCAACCTCAGGCTGCTCTAGCACACCATCAACAGTCACCCGACAAGAGCAGGACACAGACTCATCTTTCCGTAAATGTGCTCGCTTCAAAGAACGACCTCCTGATGACCAGCGTTTAACTGTCCTCAAACTCATTGAACTCTAGCCTACCTATGACTTGAATCATGCTGAGTAGAGATCCAGATCACAAATCGTAGCCACATGACTAGGTAAGATTACCTTAGCTTCTTAGGCTTAGACAAGCTTACACTAGTTAATCAAAAATTCAAGACTTCAACATTAAGCAAACCTAATCTATCAGATACTGTTTAGCTTGATATCAGAGTTCGCTGTTTGCTGATGCCTTGCTCCTCCTCAAATCTTTACCGGCACAGTGTACACCAATCTCTATAGAAAGCACTCTATTTTTATCAATTACCTACAGCATCTTTAATTAGAGAACGATCGCTGTGAATTTTGCAGATTTACGGTCAAAAATCAGCGAAAATTTGCTCAAAACCTTGACCTGGCGAGGAGTTTGGGCAGTACAGCATACACTGTTCTCCGGGAAAAATTGCGCCGTAAATGGCGATTTTGGTTCGATTTGAAAGTTCTATTAGGTAATGGCAAAAGAGACGTAGTTTTAACCTTGACACATGCATTTTTTCCTGTTCTACTAGGGCGAGAATTTGACTCTCTGAGTAGAGGAAAGAAAGCTTAATTACCCCTTCCGGCAATTTCACAGAGCTAGGAGTGCTTGGCTATAGAAATTTTTTATATAAGCAAAGCAAGTTTTGTAGCCTGGAAAACTGAAGCCTAGAAATTGCTAATTTGATCGCTAAAGGACTTAATAGCGAGTTAAGGATAACTCAAAAGTTGGAAGATGAACGCAAGGATGACTTTTAGATAAATCAATAAATATGTATATGGAGATATAGAGCTAGATGTTCACCAAAAATTCTGGCAGTCGATCGGTTTTGAGACTCAACGGACAAGGCTGAAGCCTTGAGTAAGATTTGCCACCCTGAATGAAATCTGGACTGTTGCATTCTGAGCCAGCACGTAATACGAATGCTTCTCTATGACGGACTGTGGAGAGATGATCGGCGGTTTACGTTAAATTGTTCCCATTGAATATATTGGGTCTGGTGAATATTTTGACTGAATACAGCACCCATTAGGGGCAGGGCTGTCTTTACTCCATATACCCAATCTGCCGTCTCGCTTCAAAAAGCCCGATCGCCACGCTAACTGAAAGGTTTAAGCTCCGAACGCCCGATTGAGACATGGGAATATGCACAGTTGCATCACAGGTATTGAGCACTTCCGCCGGTAGCCCCGCCGTTTCACACCCAAACAGGAGCCAATCGTCATCCTGGAACTGGAACTTTACATAGCTGTACATTCCTGAAGTGCTAAAACCGATCCAGCGTCCCTGATGGCGTTGATGATAATCCTGGAAATCTTTGAATGAAGGGTGATAGAGCAGATCAACATAGCTCCAATAGTCTAAACCTGCCCGTTTTAGATAACGATCGCTAATCTCAAATCCGAGTGGGCCGACCAAATGCAATTTTGTCCGGGTCGCGGCACAGGTGCGGGCAATATTTCCTGTGTTGGGAGGAATTTGGGGATTGACTAAAACAACGTGAGGCATAGAAGGGGTTGGGACAGCCTCCGGTCACTGAAATCCAAGATCAGCTTGGAATACAATGCAATGCTGCCCTAATTATTTTTCTGTACTACTACACTGCTTATTCTTGCAGTCAAAAGAGCAAACAGACAAAAAATCCACCTGGTCATAAATGACTCGGTGGATCATGATTCAGCAGTCGATCGATTGACTAACGAATTGAAAAAAGAAAATCTCAAAATCGTTTGAATAAACTTAAAGTGATACCTGTAATACCCAGCAGTTCTCCAAAGGCAGTTCCCTAATAATATAGAGTGAGCTACTCAGCCAGAGTGATAGCTGGTTCTCTGGAGGCATCTGCGGCTGTGGGATTAGGCATCACCTGAATCTCAAAATTTGCCTCCAACTCTGATTCAATGCGAAGCCGATCGCAAGGAATAGTATCTGCCAAAATGGCACTTGCCATCATGCCGCAGTGAATTTCAAGCTGGGACTCAGGAAATGCCTCAAAGACGAGCCTTTGTCCTGGAAAGACAACGCGCTCAAAATACCAGTTTGGAATGTTGGTGATGCGAACAATTTGCATCTTGCTGGTGGCATTCACATAGCAGCAAAGAATGTAGCTAGAGGCGTTTGATGGGAGGGGATCAATGATTTGTGCCATAAATGAGGAGCCTTTCTTCACAATTGAGGTACAACCGAACCTAACATTCTCTGATCCCTGCTAGCTGTAAACCCGACTACCAACCTCTCTAAGGATCAGCAAATCAATCGGTTTAAATACTTAGGACATATCAAATTTCCTGACGGCAATGCTGCTGCTGCCCATTTTTGTTGATCCCTGCGGGGTCATGGCAGCCTCATCACGGCAATACGAATCTCATATCGTTTTCATACAGGTTCGATCGCCTTTCAGGTCGTTCCGACTCAGAACTTCCATGCACGCTAAGGGAGACAATGCTATTGTGAAGTTATATGAAAACAATTTCAGAATTACCAAGTCCAGCAGGTGTTTACCTTACCGTCTAATGGTGATTCATCCCTGGCAAATGAAGTAGAAACGGAAGTCATCTTCGATGAACGATCGCATCCTTTACGTCCGTCTCCCCTGTAATCCGATCTTCCCAATCGGTGTTGTTTATCTGGCAGATCATGTCCATAAGCTGTTTCCCGATGTCGAACAGCAAATTTTTGACTTAGGCACAGTTCCTCCCCTCGACTTTGCCTCTGCCCTCGACCAGTGCATTGATCAGTTCAAGCCAACTCTTTTGGTGTTTTCATGGCGAGACATTCAGATCTACGCACCCGTTGGCGGGAGAGGCGGCAACCCGCTACAAAATGCATTTGAGTTTTACTACGCCCGCAATCCCTTTGTGAAACTGCGTGGGGCACTGGGCGGCTTACGGATGGTCAGTTCTTACCTAACAGAACTTTGGCAAAATCAAAGCCTAATTAAGCGCGGTTTTAAAAGAGCTAAGCGATACAACCCAGAGGCGCAGCTTGTGGTGGGTGGTGGTGCGGTTAGCGTTTTTTATGAGCAACTTGGAAAGGTGCTGCCGCAAGGAGCGATTATTTCGGTGGGTGAAGGTGAAGTCTTGTTAGAACGGCTGCTGCAACGGCAAGATTTTTCCGATCAACGCTGCTACGTTGTGGGGGAAACCCAGCCCCGCGATCGAATGATTCACGAACAGCCCAGCCCCCTGGAAAAAACCGCTTGCGATTATGACTACATTGCCAAAATTTGGTCAGACTTTGGCTACTACTTGCAAGATGGAGATTTTTATGTAGGCGTACAAACAAAGCGCGGTTGTCCCCATAACTGCTGCTACTGCGTTTACACCGTTGTAGAAGGTAAACAGGTTCGCATTAATCCGGCTGATGAAGTGGTCAAAGAGATGCAACAGCTCTACGATCGCGGAGTCCGAAACTTCTGGTTTACTGATGCCCAGTTCATTCCGGCTCGTCGCTTCATGGATGATGCCGTCGAACTGCTGCAAAAGATTGTGGATGCAGGCATGACGGATATTCACTGGGCCGCCTACATCCGCGCCGACAACCTCACCCCGCAACTATGCGACCTGATGGTCAAAACTGGCATGAACTATTTCGAGATCGGCATTACCAGCGGTTCTCAGGAACTCGTCCGAAAGATGCGGATGGGCTACAACCTCCGTACCGTGCTGCAAAACTGCCGTGATTTAAAAGCGGCTGGTTTCAATGATCTAGTTTCAGTTAATTACTCTTTTAATGTGATTGACGAAACCTTTGACACCATTCGCCAAACCGTTGCCTACCACCGAGAGCTAGAGCGGATCTTTGGAGCCGACAAAGTGGAACCGGCCATCTTCTTCATTGGGTTGCAGCCCCACACCCATTTAGAAGACTATGCCTTCAAGCATGACATTTTAAAGAAAGGCTACAACCCGCTAGCGATTCACCTGCCTTGGGTGGCTAAAAAACTGCTCTGGAACCCAGAACCCCTCGGCTCGTTCTTTGGCGATATTTGCCTGCAAGCATGGCGACGCAACCCAAATGATTTTGGGCGAGAGGTCATGAAAATTTTAGAAGAGCAGCTTGGCGTGGCGGATTTGGAAGAGGCATTAACTGCCCCTATTCAGTCGGATACTGCTAAACCGGAACGATCGATCGTGGGTGCTTCAAAATAGATAGAAAGATGCAAAACATGATCACATCGTACTGATCACATCGTACTAATGAGCTTTTATTCACAGAAAATTCTCCCTTACCTGCTGGACTGGGCCATGTCAGACAGTGCCTATGGCGAATACCGGCGGGCAGTCCTGTCGGAGGTACAAGGAGAAGTGCTGGAAATTGGCTTTGGAACAGGGCTAAACCTTTCCTACTATCCAGAGCAGATTCATAAACTGGTGGCGATCGATGCAAATCCTGGAATGAATGCTTTGGCGCGAAAGCGGGTCGAAAACGCTCGGATCACCGTCGATCATCGAGTTTTAAATGGGGAAAGCCTGCCCATGGCAGATGGGAGCTTTGACAGTGTGGTTAGCACCTGGGTGTTGTGCAGCATTGCCCAGGTAGAGCAAGCTCTCCAAGAGGTATATCGCGTTTTGAAGCCAGGAGGACGCTTCTTTTTTGTTGAGCATGGCTTGAGCAACGAGCCAACGGTTCAGGTTTGGCAAAACCGTCTGACTCCCCTGCAAAAAGTGATTGCCGATGGCTGCCACTTCAACCGCAACATCCGCAAGCTGGTTGAACAGCAATTTGAGCAAGTCACCATAGACGAATTCTACGCTGATAAAACCCCAAAAATTGTAGGATACCTCTACAAAGGTATTGCTACAAAGAGAGAATAGTTTTCTTACTTTTGAAAAATTTGCGTTTGGGCTGGGCAACCTAAGCTTTAATGAGTAGTGTCATTGGGGTGGGGGTAAAGTTCAGATGGCGCATGACCGCGTTTGCACTGGCATTCGAGGACTGGACGAGGTGCTACACGGTGGGCTGGTTCCTGGACAAACTTATTTAATCCGAGGTGGCCCTGGAACTGGCAAAACAACGCTGGGGTTGCACTTTTTGGCAGCAGGAGCCGCAAACCAAGAGAAAACGCTTTTCATTACCCTGGGAGAAACGTCTGAGCAAATTTGTCGGCATGGACATTCTTTAGGCGTGCAGATGGACGACATTTCGTTTCTTGACCTCAGCCCCACTCCAGAGTTTTTTACAACCAGCCAAACCTACGACATTTTTTCACCGGCCGAAGTGGAGCGAGAACCCACCACCCAACGCATTGTTGAACAGATTGAAACCCTCCAGCCCGATCGCCTCTTTCTCGATGCCATTACGCAATTTCGTTACCTCACCAGCGATCCATTTCAGTTTCGCAAGCAAGTTTTATCTTTTTTGCGGTTCTTGAAGGAGCGTAAGATCACGGTCTTGCTGACCTCTGAAAGCAGTGAAGATGCTCCCGACAATGACTTGCAGTTTATTTGTGATGGGGTGATCCACCTTCACTTTGCACCCAAACACCGGACGCTGCACGTTTCTAAATTTCGTGGCTCAAACTTTGAAAAGGGCTACCATTCCCTGCGAATGACAGACAGCGGTATCCTGGTTTTCCCTCGTCTCCGCCCCGAATTGCACAAGCGAAACTTTCATCCTGAACCCATTTCCTCTGGTATTCCTACCCTTGATGCATTGCTGCATGGCGGTTTAGAGCGAGGAACCGTGACTATTATTAGCGGCCCTAGCGGTGTTGGCAAAACCACGATCGGCCTTCAGTTTATGAAAGAGGCGGCCGGGCGAGGAGAGCGATCGGTGATTTACACCTTTGAGGAAGAAATTGAGATTATTTTGCGGCGATGTGAATCAGTCAATATCCCTGCCCGAAAAATGGTAGAGCGGGGGTCGTTGTCGCTGATGAAAATTGAGCCGTTGCAATTTACGCCTGATGAGTTTGCTCAAATTGTTCGGCATGAGGTTGAGGAGCGCAACGTCCAGATTGTGATGCTAGACAGCATTTCAGGATATCGCCTGTCGCTAGAAGGAGAAAACTTGGTTAGCCATATTCACGCACTGTGCAAATATTTGGCAAATACGGGTGTGACTGTATTGCTCATCAACGAAACCGAAGCGATCGCAGGAGAGTTCCGTGCGACGGAAGTGGGCATTACCTATTTGGCAGATAACTTTGTCTTTCTGCGGTACTGGGAACGCCGGATACAGGGTGAGTTGGAAATTCGTAAGGCGATCGGGGTTCTGAAGAAGCGACTATCAGACTTTGAAAAAACCTTACGAGAAATTGAAATCACCCGCTACGGTATTAAAGTAGGAGAGCCAATGCAGGGCCTCCAGGGCATTTTGAGCGAAACGCCATTCCTGCGAGACGAGCTTTAGCGGGTTTGCCGGTTCATTGAGTTTGTAGTTTCCAGGGTTATGTCCAACGCACCCCATATTCTGGCAGTCGATCGCAATCAGCGCAATTTAGAGTTGCTGACGCGGTTTTTGGGGGCAGCAGGGTTTGAACTCATTACGATTCATTGCCTGAATGAGTTTGATCGCACCTTGCTAACGGCTCCATCAATTCATGCAGCACTTATTGATATTTCAGGCTTCGATCGCACCATTTGGTCATACTGTGAACCCCTGCGCGATCGGCAAATTCCATTTTTGATTTTGTCTCCCCGAACGAGCCCCATCATTCAGCAAGAAAGCTTGGCCCAGGGGGCACACGGAATGTTAATCAAGCCCCTCGTGGTGAAAGAATTGATTGGCTTGCTGAATTGTCTGATGGGAGAGCAGCCATGAGCCGCATTTTGCTGTTGCTCTCTCAGCGAGAAAACCGCCGGCTGTTGATGGAGTGTTTAAGCCAACGTCATCAGGTGATTGTGCCGGAAGCAGAACCCACTGCTTTGAAAGCTGACAGTCAATGGTTTGATTGGGGCAGTTTTGACTTAGGCATTTTAGATGGGCCAATGCTGACTTACCTGGGGGCAGCGGTTCAAGCCCAGAGAAACGCCATTCAGCCCATTTTTTTACCGTTTATTTTAGTAACTTCCCGGAGTGCCGTTGGGATGCTGACAGCGGATCTGTGGCAGAGCGTTGATGATGTGATTCTGACTCCAGTTGACAAACGGGAACTTCAGGCCAGAGTGGAAGTCATGCTCCGATCGCGGGAATTGTCGCTTCAGTTAAAAACGGCCAACGATCGCCTGATTGAGCTAAATGAACTGAAAACCCGCTTTATTTCGATGGCCTCCCATGAGTTTCGCAACCCGTTAACGGCGATTGTGGCTGCCACAAAACTGCTGGAAATAGACGATTTACCCCGCGATCGCAAGCTGCGATTCCTTCAAATCATAGACGACTCCGCCAAGCGCATGACCCACCTGCTGAATGATGTTCTGGTGCTAACACGCGGCGAGCTAACCACCAAGCAATTTCGCCCTGCTCTTGTTGACCTGGCTGAGTTTTGCCAAAATTTAGTGATGGAAGCCCAACTCTCGGCAGGAGAAAACTACACCGTGGAGTTGATCAGCCCAACGCACCCAATTGTTTATGCGGATGTCGATTTGTTACGGCATATTTTGTCTAATTTGCTCTCGAATGCGGTTAAGTATTCTCCCGATGGCGGAACTGTTTCCCTGATGCTAACCGTCCAGCCGGATACAATTCAGTTTCAGGTGAAAGACCAGGGCATTGGCATTCCGCCTGCCGATCAGGAAAAGCTGTTTGAGTCATTTCACCGCGCTGCAAATGTAGGTAAAATTCCTGGTACTGGGCTAGGACTTTCGATCGTCAAACAATGTGTTGAACTACATGAGGGGCAAATCACCGTTGAAAGCCAACCCAATCAGGGAACTACGTTTACCGTGCTGATCCCGGTTGATCCGGTGACAACAGCATCCCATTAAGCGATCGGCGGCAGCAATTCGCTGGATCAGTGTAAAAACCATTTGGCGTTCGCCTCGATACCTTGTACGCTATACCCTATAAGCACTCATTTCGATCCACTCATCGGCTAGGCGACCAGAATGCTTGACGGCTCAATCCTGCAAAAACTGAGAGACGCTCATCGTCCGGAGCAAACCGGAAAACCCCCGCTCAACTTTGGGGTGTATTACAAAAATACCTTGGTGGCCCTATGTCACGCCTTAGAGGATGCCATTTTAACCGCCGACTATTCTCCCCTGATGATTACCGCATTTCAACGGGGAAAATGGTACCTGGAAGAGGCAGACCGCTACGGGGAAATTGCTGAGAAATCCTGGCAAATTGCCATTATGGCGGCTCCAGAGTCTGGGTTTGCTGAGCATCCTACCAGTCAAAAGGAAAATGTTGCCCTGGTGAACTTGGCGGATTCTGACCCGGTTGCCCAGGAATGGCACTTAATTATTTTGTCACCTGACTATACGGCAATGGTGCTCTGTCAGGAGCTTTCCGAAGCAGACTATGGCAAGGACGGATTGCCCACCCACGACCTGGAACGCAAGTTTTACGGATTTTGGACGTTTGAACCCGGACTCGTTCTGGAAACGGCAGCTCTGGCGATCGAGCATATTCATCAATACGATGCTGATTTATCTCAACGGCTGAAGCACCAGTGGCAGAATATTGCCGATC
>PVWD01000231.1 GCA_003003615.1 filamentous cyanobacterium CCP2
GGAGTGGGGAGCGGGGAGTGAGGGAGGCTTTGTAAGTGCTAGCTTAGTAGAGAGGCATGAATGATGGCGATTAGGTGATGGTGATGAAGCAGAATCGTTGGTGGGTCATTATTCTGGTTGTGCTGTTGAGTTTGGCTTTGACGGCGTGTGCAATGACATCTGAGCGATCGAACCCTTCTGAGGCAGCCCCATCCTCGCCAAATGTAGTTGGATTCAGTGAAACTGCCGATCGCATTGTTGCCCTTTCTCCGTTGACCGCAGACATTCTGGGACGGCTAAATGCTACAAAGCTAGTCGGCATTCCCAACAGTGAACTGCTCATCGAAAATCCCAATCTTCAAGACATTGAAACGATCGCCACAGGACGCACTCCAGTGAATTTGGAACAGGTAGTGGCACTGGAACCTGATTTGGTGATTGGTACGCGAGGATTTCACGATCAGGCGTTGCGACGGTTAGAGGAATTGGGAATTGACACCCTCAGCACTGAAGTGGGCAGTTGGCAGGGTTTACGTAGCCTAACTCGACGCTTGGCAGAAGTGATTAATGCTGATCCAACGCCACTTTTAGAGCAGTATGAAACCTTTTTAGGCAACCTGCCCGATCGCGATGTTTCTGCTTTGGTACTGGTCAGCCGTCAGCCCATTCTTTCGCCTAACAAGAACAGTTGGGCAGGCGATTTGCTGAATCAGTTTAAGATTCAAAATTTGGCAGCAGACTTTCAAGGGCAAAGCCCAATTAGCGGCTACATTACTCTCTCTCCTGAAAAGATCCTAGAATCAAACCCAGAGGTGCTGATGGTAGTGGAAATGGGTGAGAATACGCTCAAAGGGTTTTCTGAGGAGCCGTTGTGGAGCCAACTACAAGCAGTACAAACCAATCGAGTTTATGAATTTGATTACTATGGGCTAATTAATCCGGGCAGTGTTGAAACCATTGAAGCGGCCTGTACAACATTGCGGGAAGTTCTTTCTCAATGATGCTCCATATTCAGCACAATGCAGCGTTGCCTTGACCAGCCGATCGTTCCTTAAAAATTAACGAGATTTTCTACATGATGTTGAACAAGCAGAAACAGGAAAAGTAGATGACTTAAAATCACGACAGTCGATCGCCAATTCTGTTAAAGCTTTATGGGGATGTACCGTGCATTTCAGATGATAATTTCCGGTAAAGTAGAGACAACGATGACAGGGCACATTATGTAATTGCCTCAACTGTTTCATTCCAGCTTTACAAGTTGACCAGAATCGCCAAACAGACGCAATCAACAACGTCCATGCACAAATCATTAGGATTCCAGCCGGAATCGGTTGAGACGCTTGCAGAAGAATGGGATAAGCCATTAGTGAGGTTCCATGGATTGAGCAAATAAAGCGAATTAAATCGGCTCAGCTTGCAAAAGTGCAGGAGAAGATGAACCGATCGACTGCCAAAAATCTAGGAGTTGTTGCCCAACTTGCTGCGGCTGAAAGTAGTGAAAGAAGTGATAGCCATTGGGGCATTGCCAGAGCCGATCGCCTTCCTTCAGCCAATTCCACCACTCGTTAAACTGATTAAGCCCGGCAATGGCATCGTTCGCGCCACCACAAACAATCAAAGGGACAGGGGCAGTCATCGGCGGAATGCTAACTCGTTGCCAGAGACTATGGGGTGATAGCGATGTGGCGAGAGCCTGATCAAGAATTTTGGCGAACACTTCCGTCATGACTTTGGATTGCTTACCAAACAGGGTGTAGACCATTTGTGCCAGCAAAATTTCTCGACTGCATGGCATCATCTCACGCTGAGTATAGTAATGGGCTTGCCAATCAACAGCCGGATGTATCCCAACAGAAAGCAAGGAAAGCGATCGGATTTTTTCCGGATATTTTCTAGCATACATTAAGCCTAATAATCCACCCGTGCTATGCCCGATTAAATGAATTGGAGAGGATTCATTAGAGAGATACTCATGTAACAAATCCAGCGCAATTCGCAGCGAACAGGCTTCATCCAACGTTTGGCGATATTGCCACTCTGCAACGATCGTTTGCTGAGACAAAACTCGTAATAGGGGTTGATCAAATCCTCTTAAGTTTGGGCTAACACTTAACCAAAGTACATCGGGCACCATCATTCAATACTCCTTCCAGTGTGAAAATTGCGATCAAACAGCATTCAATTCTCCGTTGTTGACTGGGCGGGCAAGATGCCCACCCCACGAGTTGCTCACTCCCTACTGCCTATTCCCCACTCCCCACTCCCTACTCCCTACTCCCTCTTCCTTCCTACACTCCAAATTCCTGCTTCAACTGAGCCACCCAGGTTTTGACCCGCTCCTCAGTTAGGTCAGACTGGTTATCTTCATCGATCGCCAACCCAACAAACTTGCCGTTACGAACCGCCTTAGACTCGCTGAAATCGTATCCGTCAATCGACCAGTACCCGACCGTTTGACCACCCAATTGCGAAATTTTTTCTTCCAAAATTCCCATTGCATCCTGAAAGTTGTCGGCATAGCCAATCTGATCGCCTGCCCCAAAGTAGGCTACTTTTTTACCGCTAAAATCGATCGCATCTAGCTCATCGTACAAACCTTCCCAATCGCTCTGGAGTTCGCCAATATTCCAGGTAGGACAGCCGATAATGATGCAGTCATAGTTGCCAAAATCCTCGGTATCGACATCTGCAACATCGTGTAAGGTAACTACACCATCTCCACCAAATTCCTGCTGGATTTGCTCGGCAACGGTTTCAGTGTTGCCGGTCTGCGTTCCAAAGAACAAACCAATCCTAGACATTCTAACTCCCTCTTTTTAGGTAATTGAGCATTCAGTTTGGGATTCTCATTTCCGAAGAGTGGCATCTCCTGCCGACAATTTGGACAAAACCAGTAGATTCGTCCTCGGCTAACGTGGCGTAGAAGTTTAGCAGAACAACAAGGACACTGATTCATAGGATTTTGCTCTCCAAAACTCAACGACACGATCGCCCCATCAAATATCGTTGAATAACACCCTGATGATTGTGGACAGGAGCAGGTTTTACCAAACCGTTATCCGTAAGCTCATTACATCATTGGCTAAACCTTCCTCTACTTGTGTGGGGTGGGTATCTTAGCCTGCCCATTGCACAGAAGACACCCCTCCCACCAATGACTGAATCGGTAATGCTGCCTAACTCAAGTTCTGAGCAATTTGCATAAAGATCCCACTATTACTGAGCAGCAAAAAGGCAAAGATCGCTCCACCAATGCCGCCCACTGAAAACCCACCGCCAAACTGACTCCAGGACTCAGGCGATTTCAAATTATCGGGCAGTTCGCCTCTAATATGCTGGTTGGGCTTAAAGGTCGCTTGTCCATAAATAGACAGACAAATCGATAGGATAAGCAGTACCCCGATCGTCGCTAACAGACCTGCTAGATTGGCAGATTCCGTATTCCGAAGGGGACTCAAAACCACAAACGGCCCAAGCAAGAAGTATCCATGGGCCATCCCGATTTCTAAACCACGAGAAAATGGGGCTAGATTCGATCGATAAATAGGCAGATTTCGCAGAAACATCAGCGTGGTGTCTGAGGAATTAACGGGAGTTAGCAAGTTTCCCGTTGCTGAGTCCCCTTCAACGCGAACAAAATCACCCTGCTGAAAATCAAATCCGGCAGCAGCAGCACGAATTCTTAAAGCATGCCAAAGATGCCCAAATAAGAATAGTACTGCGAATACAAAGTGGAAACTTGCCAACCAGGTGCGTGATGTAACTACACCGTCCGAAGTGGCGACTCCTAATGGCCCATAGAACACCGTCGGATACACAGTGTCATTCACACTGACAAAATAGGCGGCTAAAAAGCCCATGTAGGCCAGTGCCCCAAGACTGTAGGACAAATAGGCTTCTCCTGACCAGAACAGTAAGCGTTTTGCCCAGCCAAAGGGCTTCGTGAGGATATGCCAGAATCCCCCTGCAACACAGAGCAGTCCTACCCAAATATGCCCACCAACGACATCCTCCAGGTTATTGACTGCCGCCATGCCTTCATCACCTTGCAGCCCAAAGAGATAACCAAAAATGTGTCCAGCATTCAAGGTGGGTTGGTCAATCACTCGCACAGCATCGATCGCGGGATCATATAATCCACCTACAAACATTGCCTTGGCAACCAACAGCCATGCCCCAACACCCAACAACAGTAGATGAATTCCGACGATCGTAGTCATCTTGTCGTCATCCTGCCAGTCGTAGCCAAAAAACCCGGAAAAAGTGTGATTCTCTGGCAGTACTTCAGGCCCTAACAACGCATGATATACTCCCCCCGCTCCGAGCACAGCAGAACTGACCAGATGCAGCATTCCCACCATCAAGTAGGGATAGGTATCAATAATTTGTCCATCTGCACCAACTCCTAAGCCCAGTGTTGCTAGGTGTGGTAGGAGAATCAAACCTTGCTCATACATTGGTTGGGCAGGATTGTAGCGAGAAAGCTCAAACAGCGTCATTGCTCCTGCCCACAGAACAATCAGCCCCGCATGGGCAACGTGCGCTCCTAAGAGCCTACCCGAAAGATTAACAAACCGAGCATTGCCAGCCCACCAGCCCACATTCGGAACATCTGGTCTAGAAGCAGAACCTGATGATGTGATTACACTACTCGCCATCACGACACCTCCCGCACGGGTTGAACAACTTTGCCTTGCTGAAAATCAAATCCGGCGGCCCGAAGAGCGTGCCAGATGTGCCCCTGGAGGAAGAAAAAGCCGAGCCAGAAGTGAGCGTTTGCCAGCCAAACTCTTGACGTGACGGCTCCGTCTGGGCTGTAAAAGTAGGGCACAATGTTGAAGCCAATCCGCAGCGTTGGCCCAAAAAACGCTTCGGGGAAAACGAGGGCATTCACTGAAACAAATAGCGTTGCGACAAAGGCCATCAGGCTGACTGCCCCAATGCTGTAGGACAGGTAGGCTTCCCCTGACCACACCAAGATTCGTTTTGCCCAACCAAAGGGTTCAGTCAAAATGTGCCAGAAGCCGCCTGCAATGCACATGACACCAACCCAAATGTGCCCACCGACGACTGCCTCCAGGTTGTCAACGCTGGCAATCCAGAATCGTCCCCCTGCGCCAAAGAGATAGCCAAAAATCACGGCTGGATTTAAGGTGGGATGAGCGATCGATCGCACCTCCGCCACCTCAGGGTCATACAAGCCACCAAAGAACATAGATTTTGCAACCAGCAGGAAAGCTCCCAGCCCCAGCAATACCAGATGAATGCCCAAAATCGTCGTCATTTTGTCAGCATCCTGCCAGCGATAGCCGAAGAAGGAGAAACGTTCCTCCAGGGTTTCTGGCCCTTTCAAGGAGTGAAAGATGCCACCTATTCCTAAGAAGGCAGAGCTAATCAGGTGAATCGCTCCGATCGCAAAATAGGGATAAGTATCAATAATTTGTTCGCCTGTGCCAACGCCGTATCCTAAGCGAGCCAGGTTGGGTAAAAGAATTAACCCCTGTTCATACATTGGTTGGGTTAAGTCAAAGCGGTTAAGTTCAAATAGCGTCATCGCCCCAGCCCAGAGGACAATTAGCCCCGCATGAGCAACGTGGGCCCCCAGCAGTTTGCCAGAAAGGTGAGTGAGACGCGCATTACCAGCCCACCAGGGGATTGCCATTTCCCTGGCTGTTGGTGAAGCCGATGCAATGGTCATATTGTCTTACCTCATTTTCATGGAGCACTCAGAAGATTTTTCCAAGTGCGCCTGTTGAAAATCATTGTCAATAAAACCGGCGCAAATGTAAAGGCTTTAATGAAAATATTTTTCAATAGTTGGGATATGGTCAAGCATGACAACGGATGGAAGGGTTAGGACAATTTCAGGTGACTGAAACCCAAAACGGATAGGTTTGGCATTACGGAACTGTCTTAACGTGCTTGCGTAGGGCTATAGAATCGGTTCCGAGGGCAGCGGATAGACAGGTGAGGCGGGTCAAGTCGCTGAAGTCCGAAACGGGTAACTTTAGTCTGGAAGCCAGTAGCCCTACTTATGCAGTCTGGCCATTTTTTGGATTGCTGGTTCTCTTTCCGGTTGACGCACAACAGCGAAGAAACGGCGGAATTGGGCAGTCTAATGTAATCACGATCGCCCTCAGTAAATCAGCCTCCTGAATTGTCACTTTTTGATCCAGCAGAACTGTGTGGGCACAGGCATCAACGATCGCCTGTTTTAATTTGGGCGAGGCAGCACTCAGGCGTTGGAGGCTCTGGTTCAGCGTGCTGAAATTGCAGGGAGGAGGAGCATCGGGTATTTGGAGAGTGCTAATTCCTGGCAACCGATATAGACCCGATCGAAAAGCGTAGGTGATGGCATCCTGTCCGGTTTGACCGACCTGGGCAAGGGCAGATAAAAGCAGTAGGCAGTCTGTCCAGATTGGTTCTAGCTTGGTGGATTGAGTCGTGTTTGCAGGTGGTGAGTTAGGTTTGAGGCGATGAAATAACACTAAATAAATGACAAAATCATTTAAAGACCAGCGACCTGCCGTCTTTGCTAGTAGATTAATACTTTTGAATAATTTCTGGCACTCGCTTGGAGCGTATTGTCGCAACATCGGAATTGTTAAGTCCAACAACGGCAAACGCATTTGAGCATCCAACGTATTGACAGTTTGGCTAAACTGAAGAACATCATGAACCATCTCAGGTGATTCAATTTGTCGTAACCAATCTATCTGCTTTTGTTGAACTGTTGAATTCCCTACATGAATCATGAGGGCATACACGATCGCAGTTGCTTGTTGTTGATTTTGCAATCCAGTGCGAATGGATTCGGGTAACTGCTTTAACCAAGCTTGCGTTTGGGCGAACTGTTCTGGTGTAACAGTTCCAACCTGGGCAATCACCTGTTCAGGCGTGGCATGAATGAAGTTCGATCGCGGTTGTGTGGATGGAGTTTCAGGAGAACGGGACGATCGCCCAGTTGGTGTATCTCCTGCAAATCCCATGACTGAATTATGACTGTCGTTGATCAGCGAACTGACCGTTGGTGCTGACGCAGCATATTGTCCTTCAACTAGTTGCAGCTTGCGGATGCGTTGGCTTAAGGGGGGATGGGTCGCAAAAAGTTCGCTGAAAAAATTGAATTTGATTGCACTACCAAAAAACAAATGGCTATTAACTTCAGCGTAGGGAGAATGAATTAAAGCTCCTCTAGAATGGCCAGAAATTTTTAATAATGCTCCGGCAATTCCCGCCGGATTGCGCGTAAACTGAACGGCTGACGCATCAGCTAAAAACTCACGCTGGCGAGACACTGCACTTTTGATCAGACGACCATAGACTAAACCAATCCCGCCAATCAAAATTAAAGCTAAACCAAATAAGAGAAACGGATCGCCCTTTTCCTCCGATCGCGATCGTCCACCACTACTGCGAAACAAAACGCGCCCGATGATATAAATCAACAAAATTCCATGCAGCAGTCCCACCAAGCGCAAGTTTAGCCGCATATCGCCATTGAGAATATGGCTAAACTCATGCCCAATCACCCCTTGCAACTCATCCCGATTCAGCAAGTCCAGCGTGCCACGAGTTACACCAATTACCGCATCATTGGGCGTAAATCCGGCAGCAAATGCATTAATTCCTGCTTCTTGATCCAACACATAAACCGCCGGAACTGAAATTCCAGCCGCGATCGCCATTTCTTCAACCACGTTGAGGAGTTGCTGTTCTGCCGGATCAGCCGTGCCGGGTGCCACCAATCGCCCACCCAGATCTTTGGCAATCACCTTGCCGCCTTGCCGCAAAGTGACCAGCTTAAAGCAGCTACCACAGCCAATTACCACGATCGTTGGAACCGCTACCAACACAAAAAGATTGAAATACCAGAGAATGGATACACTTTCCTGTGCAAATAACCCGAATGCAATCAGAGCTGCAATGTATATGGTAAAAACCATTCCTATAACAGCCATCACAAACAGCCCTATCAACATTTTTGTGTTTTGGCGGGCGCGGTCTTGATGTTCAAAGAAATTCATAGGAAAAGGATTGGCAAGCGAAAGAGATTGGCAAGCGAAAAGGCTTAGGTTTGTGAATTGAATCGGTGAACTGAATCGGTAGATTAAATAATCTGTGCGATCGTTTGGTTGACTGGGCGGGCAAGATGCCCACCCCACAAGAGACTGTTGGCAGGTAAGATGCCCACCCCACAAGAACTCCAGCTTATTTCCCTTAGAAGGATACGCGAGGATTCGATCGCACTTCCGGGGAGGCTGCTTCTAGCAAATCGGCGATAGTGAAGTTGAACATTCCCGCGATGATATTGCTGGGAAACACTTCGCGCTTGGTGTTGTAGAGGGTGACGGCATCGTTGAAGGCTTGGCGGGCAAAGGCAATTCGGTTTTCGGTCGAAGTCAATTCTTCCATTAACTGGGTCATCGTGCGATCAGCTTTCAGGTCGGGATAGGCTTCAGACAATACGAATAACCGCCCCAATGCCCCGGTTAGAGCTGTTTCGGCCGTTTCTAATTGCTGCATCGCTGCGGCATCTCCTGGACGCTGGGCTGCGCGACTACTGGCAGTTAAGGCAGCATTCCGAGCAGTAATGACCGCTTCCAGGGTTTCCCGTTCATGCTTCATGTAGCCCTTAGCCGTTTCAACTAAATTCGGGATGAGATCGTACCGTCGCTGAAGCTGAACATCGATCTGGTTGTACGCATTTTTGTAACGATTTCGCAGCGTCACCAGCCTGTTATAACCATCGATCGCAATAAAACCGACAATTAGCACCAACACAATTAAAAAAATGAAAAGTCCCATCGTGCCTCATCCTAAATATCAATCGAAGAAAAGTAGCGTGTGCATCACCACCGATCGCCAAACCTGCGCTATTTCTTCTGCGGTGAGACGATCGCAGCTCAGGAGAGAAATTCTCCTTTGTCCGCTATTGTGCCCGTGTGGGTGATGAATCTAACTCAGTAGGGGTGGAGCATTGGTGTAGAAAACTTTTGTTTCAAGCAATCTGTTTTGCCGGAAACGCTTTGTCCCTACTCTTACGTTTCAATTAAGAGTTCTCAATCTTCCTGACAAATGTGGGATAGTCGAAATCTGAAGTACCTGATCAATTATTCAGGAAACTTGTTTAGAGAACGACGTTCAGAGAATTTGAGGACGGAGCAAATGATGGATGTTAAAGCAGCCGTTGCCTTTGAAGCTGGAAAGCCATTAAGCCTGGAGACGGTGCAGTTAGAAGCTCCGAAAGCAGGGGAAGTAATGGTGGAAATTAAGGCAACCGGAGTCTGCCATACGGATGCTTACACGCTGTCGGGACGTGACCCAGAAGGGCTATTTCCCGCCATTTTAGGACATGAAGGAGCCGGAGTCGTGGTGGAAGTGGGAGCCGATGTTAAGTCGGTGAAGCCTGGTGATCATGTGATTCCGCTCTACACGCCAGAGTGCCGCAACTGCAAATTTTGTCTCAGCCAAAAAACGAATTTGTGCCAGGCAATTCGATCGACCCAGGGTAAGGGATTAATGCCCGATGGAACCAGCCGTTTTTCCCTGGATGGCTCGATGATCCACCACTACATGGGCACCTCCACCTTTGCCAATTACACTGTTCTGCCGGAAATTGCCGTCGCCAAAATCCGCGAAGATGCCCCATTTGAAAAGGTTTGCTACATCGGATGTGGCGTGACAACTGGCGTGGGGGCTGTGGTGAACACCGCTAAGGTAGAGCCGGGTGCCAATGTGGTAGTTTTCGGTTTGGGCGGCATTGGGCTAAACGTGATTCAGGCTTGCCGCATGGTCGGTGCGAACAAAATTATCGGAGTGGATATTAACCCGAAAAAGCGGCCCCTGGCGGAAAAGCTGGGCATGACTCACTTTGTCAATCCTAAGGAAGTCGAAGGCGATCTGGTTCCCTATCTCGTGGAACTCACCGATGGCGGAGCCGATTACAGCTTTGAATGTATTGGCAATGTCAAGGTGATGCGCCAGGCTCTGGAATGTTGCCACAAAGGCTGGGGAGAAAGCATCATTATCGGCGTGGCAGGCGGCGGTGAAGAAATCAGCACTCGTCCCTTTCAACTGGTGACGGGTCGCGTCTGGAAAGGATCTGCCTTTGGAGGAGCCAGAGGCCGCACCGATGTTCCCCAAATCGTGGACTGGTACATGGACGGCAAGATCAACATTGATGACTTGATTACCAATGTGATGCCGATCGAGCAGGTGAATGAAGCCTTTGATTTAATGCATGAAGGGGAGGCAATTCGGACGGTGTTAACGTTTTAGGAAGTGAGGAGTGAGGAGGAAATAGGGAGTAGGGAGTAGGGAGTAGGGAATGGGGAAAGAAGGTAGAGGTGTGGCTGCACTCTTGTGAGGTGGGCATCTTGCCTGCCTAGTCCATGCCCATAACGCAGGCATCTTGCCTGCCAGTAGGCTCTCGTGGGGTGGGCATCTTGCCTGCCCAGTCTTTCATTTCTCAGCTCTGGTGACAGGTCAAGCTCTAATAACGAGATCCGATCGAGATACAAGATGATTAAGATAGGACGGGTAATCCTAATTCTCCATAGTGTATCCCGATGTCTACTACCTCATTCCTGATTCCACCCCTCGATCGCCCCAGGTTTGTTGCGCTGTATATGGTGCTGACGATCGGACTTTGGGTGGTGTTGGGA
>PVWD01000232.1 GCA_003003615.1 filamentous cyanobacterium CCP2
GATTCAGTATTCAGTCGGGCATGGTTTGGTGGGAGTGGGGAGTAGTGTGGCTTAACTCGATGAAAATTGCTGTAACCTGAGTGAATTCATCCCTTTAGGCTCATGTTAGGCTCGTGGATTGAATCACCTGTAATCGTCAGGACTGATGCACTTTGCACCCGGAAATTGATCTCAAGGCAACTGCGTAAGTCCTGATCATTCTTCTTTGTTGACTGGGCAAGTAAGATGCTCACCCCACAGGAAATTTTAGAATTTTAGGTGATCACAGCGATTTTCATTTGGTTACGATTCCTCACTCCCCACTCCCCACTCCCTACTCCCTACTCCCCACTGTCTGCTGGCTAGAATACATTGCCCGCAACACCAAGGCTGGATCAACCCAGTTCTCGTCATACTTTAAGCCCCAGTGCAAATGCGGCCCAGTGGTGCGCCCAGTCATCCCTACGCGCCCAATCCGACCCCCCGCAATGATTTCCTGCCCTTCCCAGATTTGGATGCCGCCATCGCGATCGATCATATAGCGACCTCGGCTGTTTTCCTCCACATGGCCGCGCATATGGCAATAAATATGCATCCAGGGGCCAGACTGAACCACTACCGAAGTTCCACAGTTGCTATCATCTGACACTTCAATCACTTCACCACCCCACCAGTTGCGGATATAGCTGCCATCGGGAGCCGCCATGTCTAAGCCGTAATGAAATTCGGTGGAGTAGCCGCCATCAGGGGACTGTCGGTAGCCAAAGGGCGATGTATACGCCTGAAAATCTTCGACGGGAAAGGAGGCTCCATACCAGGTGTTTGCGGCAATTTGGTTAGGAGAAACCTGGGAAACCGTTTGCTCTGAATCCACTTCTCCCGTATTGACCGCAACGAGCTGCCTGCCAGAAGCCGATCGAGACGAGGAAGCAGTTTGCGTGTTTTCATTGGACGGGGGATCAGAATCAGATGAAGCGGGTTCTGATGGATCAGATGTCTCAGACGGCGATTCAGAAAGGGATTCCGGGGAAAGACCTGTTCCAACGGGTAGCTCAAACTGTGGTTCTGACTGCGTTTCCGGCAGAGGCACAGTCTGAACATTTTCGATCGCCTCACCTGATGCATTAGGGGGAATCAGACCCAGTTCCAGGGCTTTGACAACGGCATGGCCGGCTTGCAGCATGATGACACCGCACAAACCCGCACCCAGCAAAACACCCAGCTTTCTCAATCGCTTACCATACTTGAACTTCATACCAGCCACAGAGACTCTCGTTCAACGTCCTCACTACAAGAGCGATTTAAAACCTTTTGGGTTCCAAATCTCCAACACTCGATCGAGTGCAGATCAAAAATAAACACAAGCTAATCCTAGATGGAATCGGCGGATTCAGATTTTTCTTTTTTGAATTAATTATTCTTTCATTTAGAATAACGAGTCCTCCAGCAAATGTACTAAGAATTGGATTAAGTTTATTTAATAATTTCTTTAAATCTCTTCAAACCCCCTCAAGCGATCGAGCTTAAGCCAGAACTCAGCCTGCATTTCACAAATTCGTTTCAGTATATTCCTTCGCTACTGGAGCGGTGTGACGCAGATATGACACTTTGGTTACGGTTTAGTTACGGCTGGGCAAAGCGTATATTTAAAGCGGTGATTGAAATATACGTGTTTTCACTTGTACAACCGGGTACGGGGTAACACGGTATTGTGTAATTGCTAATCGCCTTTTCCTCAATCGCACCCAACCGCATGAGTCTACCCGCATCCAGCCGATCGCAACTCACCCCAGACCTCACTATTTGCCGCGTCTTAAATGGCCTGTGGCAAGTTTCAGGAGCGCATGGGCCGATCGACCCTCGTAAAGCAATTCCTGCCATGATGGACTACGTAAATGCTGGGTTTACCACCTGGGATTTGGCAGATCACTACGGGCCAGCCGAAGACTTTATTGGCGAGTTTCGCAAACAGCTAGCCGCCACCCAAGGAGAAGTAGCACTTTCTCAGATTCAAGCCTTTACCAAGTGGGTGCCCCGTCCTGGCAGCATGACCCGCGAATTTGTGGAGCAAAACATTGACCTCTCGCGGCGGCGCATGGGAGTGAATAGCCTGGATTTGCTTCAGTTTCACTGGTGGGAATATCGTGATCCAGCCTATCTGGATGCGCTGAAGCATATGGTCGATTTGCAAACCGAGGGCAAAATTAAGCATCTAGCCCTGACAAACTTTGATACGGAGCATCTCCAAATCATTCTGGACAACGCTATTCCGATCGTCTCGAATCAGGTGCAATATTCTTTGATCGATCGTCGTCCACAGGTGCAGATGGCCAAATTCTGCGAACAGCATAATATCAAGCTATTTGCCTATGGCAGCCTGTGCGGGGGCCTACTGTCAGAGGCGTATTTGGGTAAGCGGGAACCCGGACGCTGGGATCTCGGCACAGCATCCCAACGCAAATACAAGCAAATGATTGATGCATGGGGCGGCTGGAGTTTGTTTCAAAAATTGCTGGAAACGTTGAACTCGATCGCCCAAAACCATCAGGTGTCGATAGCGAATGTGGCGGTGCGCTATGTCTTGGAACAGCCAGCCGTAGGTGGTGTCATTGTTGGAGCCAGGCTGGGCGTTTCCCAACATATTCAAGAGAATGCCAGGGTGTTTGATTTTAGCCTTGATCAAGCCGACTACCAAACCCTAGACGCGGTTCTGACTCAATCCCGTGACCTGTACACACGGATTGGCGACTGCGGCGATGAATATAGAAGATAAAAATTAGCCATTCCCCTATGCTAACTGCCCTCACCCAAACCCGAACCGGAACCTTAACCGATCGCGTCAGAGATTTGCCTGCTGCAAAGTTTGTGGAGTTGCTGGGGCAAATTACCGATGAGTTTGAACATTTCCTCAAGGCGATCGATCTGATCAATACCGAATCGCTGGATTTGATGCTGGAGCAACTCCTGGAAGCCTTTACCCTGAAGATTGGCCAAATCCTGGAAGCAGACCGCACCACCATTTTTTTGGTCGATCGCGAGAAGGCACAGCTTTGGTCGAAGGTGGCCCAAGGCGTGGATGGCAAAACCTCTGAATTGCGCGTTCCCCTTGATTCCGGCATCGCAGGTCATGTGGCCACCACAGGAGAATGCCTCAACATCCCTGATGCCTATGCCCATCACCTTTTTAACAAGGATGTCGATCGGGAAACGGGCTACCTGACACGCAATATCCTCTGTATGCCAATTTTTGACACCAAAAATGAGCAGGTGGTGGCTGTGGTGCAGCTATTAAACAAGGCAGGCGATCGACCCTTTAGCGGGGAGGATGAACAGCAATTTCGTGTGTTTGCAGCATCTATTGGCATTATTCTTGAAAGCTGCCGTTCGTTTTATATGACGGCCCGCAACCAACGAGGGGTGGCCGCTTTATTAAAAGCAACCTCCTGTTTGGGAAAAAGCCTGGACTTGGAAAAAACCCTCCAGGTGGTGATGAATGAAGCCCGCCACTTAATGCACGCCGATCGCAGTACGCTGTTTATGATTGACTGGGAAAAGGGGGAACTGTGGTCAAAGGTGGCAAAGGCGGATGGCAAAACCATGATGGAAATCCGCATTCCTGCCGATCGGGGGATTGCTGGGTATGTGGCTTCCACTGGGCAAACCCTCAACATTCCCAATGCCTACGAAGATCCGCGTTTTGACCCCACGATCGACCAGCAAACAGGCTACCGCACCCGCAATATTTTGTGTATGCCGATTTACAACTCGGAAGGGGCACGGATTGGGGTAACGCAGCTAATCAATACCCCGCAGGGCAGCTTTACTCGATCGGATGAGGAATTTATGCAGGCGTTTAACATTCAAGCCGGCATGGCTTTGGAAAATGCCAGACTGTTTGAAAGTGTGCTGCAAGAAAAGCAATACCAAAAAGACATTTTGCAAAGCCTCTCCGATGCTGTCATTTCAACGGATATGCAAGGCAGAATTGTCACCATTAATGATGCTGCATTGCAACTGCTGGGCTGTCCCTCCGTCAAAGCGGGAGGACGATCGCAGTTAGACGAATGGACGCAAAAGCTAATGAATCGCCTTGTGTGGGAAGCTGTGCCGATCGACCATCTGCAATTTCGCCTGGAAGATAGCCTGAAAACGGGGGCAAAGCATTACGTCCCGGAACAAAGCCTGGTTTTGGGAACCTGTGAAGGACTGGAACATAGCATTAACCTAACGGTTAGCCCATTGACTAACCCAGAGGGCTGCGTGCGGGGAGGGTTGGTGGTGCTGGAAGACATTAGCCAGGAAAAGCGGATGAAGGCGACGATGTATCGCTACATGACTCCAGAAGTGGCAGAACGAGTCATGGCGTTAGGAGATGATGCGTTGATGGTGGGTGAACGCAAAGAGGTAACGATTCTGTTTTCCGATATTCGTAGCTATACATCCCTAACCGAAAAAATGAATGCGGCGGATGTGGTGGGGCTGTTGAACAATTATTTTGAAACAATGGTGGAGGCCGTTTTTAATTTCGATGGCACGCTAGATAAGTTCATTGGTGATGCATTGATGGCCGTGTTTGGGGCACCCTTACCTCTGGAAAACCACGCCTGGATGGCAGTACAGTCTGCCCTGGATATGCGCCAACGGTTAGCAGAGTTTAACCACAAGCGACAGGAACTTGGATTGACACCCATTCGGATTGGCATTGGGATTAGTTCTGGAGAGGTAGTGTCAGGTAATATTGGTTCACAAAAACGTATGGATTATACCGTTATCGGAGATGGTGTAGATATTAGTTCGCGGTTAGAAGGAGCCACAAAAGAATATGGCTGTGATATTATTCTGAGCGAATTTACGTATGCTTTTTGTCAAGACAAGATCTGGGTACGTGAATTGGATTGTGTTCGCGTAAAGGGCAAAACAAAACCCATTCGGATTTATGAATTGCTGGGCGATCGAACCTATCCCCTAGATTCCAATACTTATGAATTTATTGATCTTTATCATGCAGGGCGCAAAGCTTATAATCATGGTAATTTTCATCAGGCAGTGGAGTACTTTGGACAAGCCCAACGCCTAAACCCTAGCGATCGGGCCGTGGCGTTGCTGCTCCATCGGGCAAACGACTATTTGCACCGTTCCCCCCCTGAAGCGTGGGATGGTGTGTATTCGATGAGTACCAAGTAAAATCACCTGTGCCCTAAACTAAAGTTTGGGCTAAGAGTGAAAGTTTAGTTGATGGAAATTAAGAAAATCATCGGGTCATTGTCTTGTGGGGTGGGCATCTTGCCCGCCCAGTCCAAGGATGGACATCATCATAGGATTAAATTCTTAACTACCATAAACTGGCTGAACCCTTCCAAATATAAGGCTTACAATCTGTTTATGAAGGTTAAAAATTAAATTCGGTCATTGCGATCGGGCATCGTCCCACTGGCAGGCAAGATGCTTGCGCTACAAACTACCCGATTAAATTCTTAATTTCTTTTATGAGTTTGAATCAGTCCCCTGTTCATCCGGTTTCTTCAATGGCGCAAGCCCTGAAGCAATACTTCGGCTATGATGCCTTTCGTCCGGGGCAGCAGCAAATTATTCAGGCCACGATCGCCAATCAAGATGTTTTGGTGATTATGCCAACGGGCGGTGGAAAGTCCCTTTGTTTTCAACTGCCTTCGCTTTTAGAAACCGGCCTAACGATCGTGGTATCGCCCCTAATTGCCTTGATGCAAGACCAGGTAGAAGCCTTGCAGGATAACGGTATTGGGGCTACCTTCCTCAACAGTACGCTCCGCTCAACGGATGTCCGCGATCGGGCAGCGCAAATCCATAAGGGTGAAATTAAGCTGCTGTATGTGGCCCCAGAGCGGTTGCTGAGCGACCAATTTCTGGTGTTTTTAGACCAAATTCACGATCGCCTTGGCATTGCTCGGTTTGCCATTGATGAAGCCCATTGCGTTTCAGAATGGGGCCATGACTTTCGTCCAGAATATCGCCAGCTTAAAGAGATCCGATCGCGCTATCCGGATGTGCCCTGCGTTGCCTTGACTGCGACAGCCACCGATCGGGTGCGGCAAGACATTATTGAACAATTGCAACTTCGATCGCCCCTGGTTCATGTTGCCAGCTTCAACCGCCAAAACCTTTATTACGAAGTTCGCCAAAAGCGCAAAAATTCTTACAACGAACTGCTGCAACTGATTCGTAAAGCCAATGGATCAGGAATTATTTATTGCCTCAGCCGCAAGCGCGTTGATGAACTAACCGATCGCCTTCAGCGAGATGGCATTGCCGCCCTACCGTATCACGCAGGCATGGGAGATGCCCAACGGACTGAAAATCAGACGCGCTTCATTCGGGATGATGTGCAAGTCATGGTGGCGACGATCGCCTTTGGTATGGGAATTAATAAACCAGACGTGCGGTTTGTGGTGCATTATGATTTGCCGCGTAACCTGGAGGGGTATTACCAGGAGTCGGGCCGGGCCGGACGAGACGGTGAACCCGCGCAATGCATCCTCTATTACAGTCCAGGAGATATTAAGGCGATCGAATGGATTATTGAGCAAAAAGTGGCTCCGCAAACGGGAGAACCCCTGGAGCAGGAACAGCGCATCGCCCGTCAGCAGTTGCGGCAGGTGGTGGGCTATGCCGAGAGTGCGATTTGTCGGCGGACAGTGCAACTCAGCTACTTTGGCGAGGCTTTTCCAGGAAATTGTGGCAATTGCGATAACTGCCTTTATCCAAAACCCGTTGAAGATTGGACGATCGAATCCCAAAAGTTTCTGTCTTGCGTGGCTCGGTGTAAAGAGCGATTTGGCATGAATTATGTAATTGATGTGTTGCGCGGCTCCAAAGATAAGCGCATCTTGGGCAATGGGCACGATCGACTTTCCACCTACGGCATTGGCAAAGACCGCTCCACCGATGATTGGCGCGTCTTAGGACGATCGCTCCTGCAACAAGGCTTGTTAGATGAAACCAGCGACGGATATGGCATTCTCAAGCTGAATGCCCTGAGTTGGGAGGTGATGCGGAGCCAGCGATCGGTTCAGGTTGCCCTGATCAACCGTTCCAGCACCCTTGATGCCCAAACCACTTCCAAACTGCGGGCTGAGGCAGAGTTATTGTTCGATCGGCTGCGGGCCCTACGTAAACAAATTGCCAATGAGCAATCCTTGCCGCCTTACCAGGTGTTTGGCGACTCCAGCCTGAAGCTCATGGCTCAACAACAGCCCTGCACCCTAGAAGACTTTGCCACGATTTCGGGAGTGGGCAGCTATAAGTTAAGCCAGTATGGTTCCCGGTTTGTAGAAGTGATTCGCACCTTCTGTGAGGAACAGGGCATTACTCCCCGCCATTCCACGTTGTCTGGGCTGCCCTTCAATGAACCTGCTGTTCCAACTCGCCCTGTCTTGTCGCGTACCCACTTTATTACGTTCGACCTGCACCAAACGGGACTCACTCCCGATGAGATTGCCGAAAAGCGAAATCTGCGCCTGACCACCGTTTATGAGCATCTGGCTTTGCTGCTGGAAGCCGGACACGCCATTGACCTGGATACGATCGTGCCACCCGATCGCCAAACTCAAATGGAAAAAGCGATTGAAGCAGTTGGAGGATTGTCTTTGCGGGCAATTCGCGATCGGCTTGGTGAACAGTATGATTATGGTGAGATTCGTCTTGTCCGTGCTAAGTGGCGATCGAACGCCTAAACCGTCCCAGTTAAGAGAAACATTTCGCTTTTTCATTCCTGTTCACCCACCCTTTTAGATCCATGCCCGACTCGCAATTTGCAGCCCGTTCCGCAGAAGTGCAGTCATTCTCTGGTCAAGTGGCTCATCCTGACTTGCAAACTAGAATTGCTCAACTTGAACAACAACTTCAGGACTGCCACCAAAAACTGCGACAGGCAAATGCTTTCATTCAGCAACAGCAGCAAGCAGAACAAGCTTTACGATCGCGAGAAGAGCGGTTTCGTCTTGCTCTTGATTTTACCCAAATTGCTGCCTGGGACTGGAACCTAGTCACAGGAGAAGTCCTCTGGAACGACAACCATTTTCATGTAATGGGATACTCCACAGGAGAAATTTCACCTTCCTATGAAATCTGGCGTGACCAGGTACATCCGGATGATTTGGATTGGGTCGAACATCACTTTATCATTGCACTGGATACTCAATCTGACTTTGAAGTTGAATACCGAGTGATTCATCCGGATGGCAGTTTGCATTGGCTATTTGACAAAGGTCGTGGGGTTTATAACGAAGCCGGTCAACCCGTCCGCATGATTGGCATTACGATGGACATTAGTGAACGCAAACAGACTGAAACTGCCCTGCGCCTCAGTGAAGGAAAACATCGACTGACGTTAGAACTAACCCACATTGGCTGCTGGGATTGGAATTTGCTAACCGATGATGTGTCATGGAATGACAACCACTTTCGCTTACTGGGACTCGTTCCCGGAAATGTTGAAGTTTGCTACCAGACGTGGCGCGATCGGGTGCATCCGGATGATATCGATCGGGTCGAACGTGTCCAGGTTTATGCCCTCCAATCGCATACAGATTATGCCGTGGAATATCGGGTGATTCATCCGGATGGAACCTTGCGCTGGATGATGAGCCGAGGACGAGGGGTATATGATGCGTCGGAACGGGCAGTCCGCATGGTTGGGGTGATTATTGATATTGACGATCGCAAGCAGGCTGAGATTGCCCTACAGCAGCTAAACCAAGATTTAGAATTGCGGGTGGAAGAGCGCACGGCTCAATTGGAAGCTGTCAACCAACAGTTGCAAGCCAAAATTGCTGAACATGAACAGGCTGAACAGGCCCTACGATGCAGTGAGGAGCGGCTTCGGTTGGCTCTGGAGGCGGCAAATATGGGCGTTTGGGATATTGATTTAACCACTGGTAAACAGGTTTGGTCTGCGGAATCAGAGCGGTTGTTTGGCCTGGCCCCAGGCTCCTTTGATGGAACTCAGGCTACCTTTTTGAACTGTTTGCATCCAGATGATCAGCCTCGCCTCCGTGATGCCGTGAACCAGTCCTCACACTCTGGACACTATGAATCAGAATATCGGGTGATTCATCCCGATCGATCCATCCGCTGGATTGCCGCACGAGGAAAGGTGTTTTTGAATGAGGCGGGTGAACCCATCCGCATGAGCGGGGTCGATCTAGACATTACCGATCGCAAACAGGCAGAAGACCAAATTCGATCGGCTTTAAACGAGAAGGAGGTGCTGTTAAAAGAAATTCATCATCGCGTCAAAAACAATTTGCAAATTATTTCTAGTTTGCTGCGAATGCAAACGCGCCAAACGACAAACCCGCAAACGGCAGTGCTGTTTCAAGAGGCGCAAAACCGTGTGCAGTCAATGGCGTTAATTCACGAACAGCTTTATCAATCGCCTGACTTATCGCACATTAATTTTGGGCAGTATGTGCGGCTGTTGGTGAACCAGTTGTTTCAATGTTATGGCATTGGACACGATAAAGTTGCCTTAGCGATCGAAGCAGAGGACTTATCGCTTAGCTTGAATACAGCGATTCCCTGCGGGTTAATTGTCAATGAGCTAGTTTCAAATGCTTTGAAGCACGCTTTTCCTGGCGATCGGCATGGGTGCATTACCATTCGTCTTGACGTGATCCAACGAGACGCAAATCATTCTTTAATAACAGAAGGAATTCTGACGGTTACAGACGATGGTATCGGAATGCCAGCTCATTTAGATTGGCAAACAGCACCGTCTCTGGGATTACGAATTGTCCGCAACTTAGCGACGCAACTCAAAGGAAATCTCACCCTTGCTCCTGGATGCGGAACTGCTTTTTGGATCACATTTCCCTTTCCTGCTCACGTCCGAGCTAACATCGAATGAACGGATCGCACCATGCTTACCGTCAAAATTTTGATCGTCGAAGATGAACAGCTTGTTGCAGATGATCTGCGAGAAATTCTAGAGGCTTTGGAATATACCGTTGTGGGTTTAGCTGCATCTGGAGAAGATGCAATTAAGTCGGTTGAACGGAATTTGCCTGACCTAATCTTGATGGACATTCACCTTGCTGGAGAGATGGATGGTATCCAGGCAGCCGAACAGATTCAGTCTCGGTTTAATGTACCGGTCGTGTACTTAACGGCCTACGCCGATCGGACAACTTTAACCCGCGTCAAAGCTACTCATCCGTTTGGCTATATCGTGAAGCCGTTTAATGAAAGTATGCTGTCCACCACGATCGAAGTGGCCCTATCTCGTCACCAAATTGAGTCCAGCATTCGCAATACCCTGGCATCCACGGAAACGGTGAAACGCCAAGCAGAAGCCCAGAGCCAGTCTAAATCGGATTTAATCTCAATGGTTTCCCATGAACTGCGTAATCCATTGGCGGTGATTCGGTTTGCGACTGAAATCTTGCAGCAGCAAGGAGGGCAAATGACTCTAGAACGCTACCATCGTCTATTGGAACAAATCCAAATGGCTGCTGATAGCCTCAATTATTTGCTGGAGGATGTGCTAACTCTGGAACGCACTGGCTCTGAACAGTTGGAATGTTTTCCCAGCCCGATCGAAATTGTGGGGTTTTGCCAGGAGCAGATGGAAACCCTGAAGCTGTCTCTTATACACATCT
>PVWD01000233.1 GCA_003003615.1 filamentous cyanobacterium CCP2
CCGTTGCTTCGTTGCTCCACCCCCCATCACTTGAAACTAGGCAATGCCAGCCGGTGCTTTGGTGCCTTGCTGAATTGCCTTCTGATATTCTTCTTCGCCGCCAAGAATGCCAAATTCAACCAGTAGATCCTCTAGTTCATCCATTGTGATTGGGGTTGGGATGGTGAGGTTCTTGTTGTTGATGATCTTACCGGCGAGAGTGCGGTACTCTTCAGCCTGTTTGCTATCAGGTGCGTACTCAATCACCGTCATACGGCGCAGTTCGGCATGTTGAACAATGTTGTCGCGAGGCACAAAATGCAGCATTTGGGTATTGAGTCGCTTCGCCAAGGTTTCAATCAGTTCCAATTCCCGATCGACTTTGCGGCTATTGCAGATCAAACCACCCAAACGCACACCGCCAGAGTGAGCATACTTGAGAACACCCCGAGCAATGTTGTTGGCGGCATACATTGCCATCATTTCACCGGAAGTGACAATGTAGATTTCCTGAGCTTTGCCTTCGCGAATGGGCATCGCAAACCCACCGCAAACTACGTCGCCCAACACGTCATAGGATACGAAATCGAGATCTTCATACGCACCGTTTTCTTCCAGGAAATTGATGGCGGTAATGATGCCCCGACCCGCGCAACCTACGCCAGGTTCAGGACCACCGGATTCCACGCAGCGGACATTGTTGTAACCGGTCAGCAACACTTCTTCCAGTTCCAAGTCTTCAACTGCGCCGCGTTCGGCTGCCAGGTGCAGAATTGTAGTTTGGGCTTTGCTATGTAGCATTAAGCGAGTGGAGTCTGCTTTGGGGTCACAACCGACAATCATGACGCGCTGACCGAGTTCAGACATGCCTGCGATCGTGTTCTGCGAAGTGGTGGATTTACCAATTCCGCCTTTGCCGTAGAAGGCTATCTGTCTAATGCTTTCATCAGTCATGGGATGAATCTCCTTGAGAGTGTAAGAGGGTGGGCATTCAAGAGCCAGTCATTCATCATTGATGTGTTCATTGAAATGTTCACTGAGATGTTATTGTGACTGGGTGAGGGAGTTGGATCAATTGTGGGAGGCGATCGTCCAACTGGAAGTTTCGTTAACAGAATTTTCATGAGACTGCTTCAACCACTAAGTTGGGTAAAACTCGTTCTCGCAACCGAACTTCGATCGCATTTTTCAGGGTTGCCGTGCTACTCTCACAAGACCCACAAGCTCCTTTCAGCACCACTTTGACCACATCTCCTTCGACATCATAGAGTTCAACATCGCCGCCATCCGCCAGCAGAACCGGACGGACTTCCTGTAACACCGTTTGAATCAGAGTGATTTTCTGAACGGTGGTTAAGGGGCGATTGCGTTCCTGAGCCGTGGCAATTTCTGCCGCCACTCGCGTTGCAGTCAGGGCTTTTTCTTGTTGCACAGCGGCAATCAAATCTTCAATTTCTGCGGCACAGGAACTACAGCCACCTCCTGCTTTCACATAGCTTGTAACTTGCTCAACGGCGGTCAAATTATTCTCAATCACCACCCGACGAATTCTGTTTTCACTGACCCCAAAGCAGCTACAAACCAGTCTGCCGTCGTCATCTTCGTGTTCTTCAACTTCAATGCCGCGATACTTGTAAATGGCAGCTTCTAATGCCTCCTGTCCCATCACAGAACAGTGCATTTTTTCTTCCGGTAGCCCACCTAAATACTCGGCGATATCCCGATTACTCACATTCAACGCTTCATCCAGGGTGAGTTCCTTGATAATTTCCGTGAGGGCAGAAGAAGAGGCGATCGCACTCGTACATCCAAAGGTTTGGAATCGCGCATCCAGGATTTTATCGGTGTCAATATCAATTTTCAGATGCAATCTTAGGGCATCACCGCAGGCAATGCTGCCCACTTCGCCAAACACAACTGCAATTCCAGATTCATTTGGGTCTTCGATCGCCCCTTGGTTTTTGGGGTTGTAAAACAGGTCTAATACTTTCTCGGTGTAGTCCCACATGGCAGTAAGGGTAATAGGGAGTAGGAGGGAAGGGGAAAGGCAGAGGGCAGAGGGCAGAAGGGGAGGAGATAATTAAGCAATGGGCTGATTTAATTACTAATCACCCATTACCCATTAGCAATCACCGATTACTAACTACAGCCTCTTCTCGGTCTTGCAGCCATTCAGCCTGATCATTGTTAAACGGTGAGAGGTCGCGGAGTCGATCGACAATTCCGGGCATAACTTCCAGGACGCGATCGATTTCGGCTTCGGTGGTATAGCACGAGAGGCTGAACCGGATGGAGCCGTGCAAAATGGTGTAAGGTAAACCCATGGCTCGCAGAACGTGAGATGGTTCCAGAGAACCGGAGGTGCAGGCAGAACCAGAAGAAGCGCAAATGCCGTACTGGTTGAGGGAGAACAGAATTGCTTCGCCTTCAATGTACTTGAAGCCAATGTTGGTGGTATTGGGCAGGCGGTTTTTACGATCGCCGTTGATTTCTGTATCGGGAATGGCGAGCAATCCCTTTTCTAAACGATCGCGAAGCTTCTTCTCCTGCGCCACATCTGCCAGATGGAGTTGTGCCAGTTCGGCGGCCTTTCCTAATCCAATAATGCCAGCCACATTTTCCGTTCCGGCTCTGCGTCCTCGTTCTTGATGTCCGCCAATTAACAAAGGTCGGAAGCGGAATCCTCGCCGCACATATAATGCACCAACTCCCTTAGGCGCGTGCAGTTTGTGACCAGAGATTGTCATCAAATCTACCGTGCTACTCTTCAAGTTCAAGGGCAGTTTTCCCGCCACCTGCACTGCATCAACATGAAAGGTTGCACCATATTCTTTGGCGATCGCCCCCACTTGCTCGATCGGAAAAATTGTTCCCGTTTCATTGTTGGCATACATGGTGGAAACAAGAGCCGTGTTGCCTGTCATGGCGGCTTCCAATTCCATCAGATCTAACTGTCCTTTGCGGTTCACGGATAGATACGTGACGATGTATCCCTGCTTTTCTAGCTGCTTGAATACATTTAAGACACAAGCATGTTCTACTTCAGTCGTGATCAAGTGTTTGCGATCGGGCTGAGCCGCCAGTGCAGCCCGGATTGCCGTATTGTTTCCTTCCGTTCCGCAACTGGTGAAGATAATCTCCGATTCTTCTGCACCCAGCAAATCAGCAACCTGGCAACGAGCTTGTTTCAGTGCTTTTCCCACCTGTCCACCAAAGCTGTGCATTGAAGAAGGATTTCCATAGTACTCCGTCAGGTAAGGCAACATCGCCTCTAGCACATTTGGATCAATTTTTGTGGTGGCATTGTTATCGAGATAAATGACTGCGCTCATGCGTTGACTCCCACCGATCTAGGGGTTTGTAGTTGTTTCGCTAAGGCTTGGGAATAGGTATCAAACCAGTGGTGCCAGTAAGCCGGTTGGCAGTTGGCTTTGAGCCGCGAGACTAGGTTGTTGTAAATCCCAAACCAAGTATCCCAGTAGTCGTTGGGTGAGGTTGTGGCAAGCGATCGAGCCAGGATTTCTCTTGGGATACAGCCGCTGTTCGTGGGGCAAACTGCCCAACATTGAGGTACAGTATAATGACCCACACAATCATTACAGCGTTCAGGATTAATTTGATACTGTTGTTCATTTTGAGTAATTGCCCGAGTCGGACACGCAGATACACAACGATGGCATTCAATACACTGATTCGTGATAATGTAGGTCATAGCAACCTCCTAAATTAGTGCCATAATGGGCGATTCATAATTGATGAGAATTTACATCTCTATCTATAATTCATCACCCATTACCCATTACCCATTACCTAGCACCTGGTCATAAAACTCCCTCGCCACCTTCTCAATCACGTCATAGGCTTCCACCACATGCAGCCCTGCTTCCCGGAGTTCCGCTTTGGGGCATTCACCCACCTTAGAAACAAGTACCGCTTTGCAGTCGGCGATCGTCTTAATCACATATTCCAGCGTGGCATCTTCGCCATAACCGCCCTGACAGTATTGGTCAACTTTGCGGTGTCCAACAAATTTTGCTTCGTTGGCATCCACTTCAAAGATCTGAAATTCCTTGGCATGACCAAAGTGTTGATTGACAATGCCACCGCCTTTAGTCGCGACTGCCACCAAAATCTTCGGGCTATCTTTCGCCCGATCGCTGGGCTTAACTTTCGCCTTTGCCAGCTTAATTTCTTCCTTGAATTTCTCAATCCCCGCATGAACTTCCTGGCGTAACTCCACATCGTACTGCGGAGCCATCTCCATAAACTTATCTTTGGTGAATTCCTGGCTGCGATCTTCACCGAGTAATCCCACCGCATCGGCACGGCACTGGCGACAATGACGCATCATTTTCATGTTGCTGTCAGCACATTTGTCTTGCAGCGCTTTTAGTTCCTTGGGAGTGGGCCCGCGTTGTCCTGTTAGACCAAAATGCGTGCCATGTTCCGGAGCAGAAATCAGCGGCATAATGTTGTGCAGGAAAGCGCCCTTTTCGCGGATCACCTGATCCACTTCCGCTAAATGCTCGTCATTAATGCCGGGAATCATCACCGAGTTGACCTTGCACAAGATGTCGGCTTCTTTGAGTGCCTGTAAGCCTTCCATTTGCCGCTCGTGCAAAATTCGAGCCGCTTCTAGCCCTTTGTACCGTTTGCGACGATAGTGAACCCAGGGATAAATCTGTGTGCCAATTTCCAGGTCTACCATATTAATAGTGATGGTGACGTGATCGACATTGAGTTGTTTAATGCGATCGACGTAATCCGGCAACATCAATCCATTCGTGGACAAACACAATTTAATATCGGGGGCTTTATCTGCAATCAACTCAAAGGTGCGAAAAGTCTTTTCTGGATTCGCCAACGGATCGCCCGGCCCGGCAATACCTAACACGGTCATCTGCGGAATCTTTCCGGCAATCACCAGCACCTTATGGGCTGCTTCTTCGGGCGTTAACAGTTCACTCACCACACCGGGACGGCTTTCATTAGCGCAGTCATATTTGCGATTACAGTAGTTGCATTGAATGTTGCAGGCAGGCGCAACGGCAACGTGCATTCGGGCATAGTGGTGATGCGCTTCTTCGCTGTAGCAGGGGTGCTTAGAGATGCGATCGAGCATTCGTTGGTCGAGGCTGGTTGCCGCACTGCTATTGCTACTGCAACCACAGCTACCGGAACTCTTTTTCTGAGTCACCGTGTTTTTGGTGATCACAATATCGGTTGCCGCTTCGGTAACGGGAGACGAGAGAAGTCCTGAAGATGGAGGGGGTGTCATTGGATTTCGGCAAGCTGGGTGGACAGGGTATTGAGCGTGTTACTGAGCAGTGGATACTCCGTTCCTCCAAAAAATGATTGAAGTCGCTTTGGTACAGACAACCTGCCAATGCAGGCTAGAAGCTTATGGTTGCTCTATTTAGAGCGAGGAATAATGCTGCAACGCAGCGACTTCATTCAAAGATTTGGGAGCAATTGCGCCACTCGACTCATTCCATCTCCTATTAAGAAACCCTAAAATTTATAGTTTTGGTTTGAAGAACCTGTGTTTCTGATTTGGAGCGTTGAGTGATTGACGTTATGGAAGTTATATCAGCGGCAAAAACCGTCCCAGTTCAAGAATCCCGGGTCAGAGTTATTGAATTCATTAGCGTGTACTCAAGCCCTCAAATCCAGGCTAAGTCGGCATCAAAAATTTTTATAGGGTTGGGGGACGAGTATTTTTCAAACAGGGTACAAGTATTTCTTAAATAGGGTAGGAGTATTTGATGTACTCAATTCAAAGGCTGACAGAATCAGGGTTTGAAGCGATTTTTTAATACTTTCTTAGCAATCAAACTTGTACTCAAAACTAATCTCAAAGCGGCCCATGAGTAGCAATTGATGGGCTTTTTGATGAAAGACTGGAAGCAAATTATTCAGGAAGAACTTCCAGTACAAACTAAAATACAATTCTGTATTCAAATTAGCACTTTTCTAAAAGCAAAAATGCTGTCTCAGTTTTTTTTAATGTTTGTTCGTCATGAACCAAACTATTCTAAAAATAGCATCATTTGATACAGAACAACTGATTTGAGTACCACTAATTAATCGATCGTTTTTCTTCTTAAATTCCTGCTAAACCCCCATGAGAACTGGGTTTGGTTTTGAGTACCAGAATACTCGTTCCTGGTGCTACAAATACTCGTTCCCTATATTAAAAATACTAGAACCTCAACCCTTAAAAAAAGTGAAGACTTTGCTGAGTCAAGGTTTAAGGGATTGAGTCCATTTCTAATTAATTCAATAACTCTGATTTGGGCTGGCGATTTTGCCCTGTTTTGATTTGCCTGATATAAGCAGAAGAACAAAACATGGTTTTCCCTCTGAAAGCAATGCAGCACCCCCGAACCTTCCTCTTCCTCCCTGCCACTCCTCCCAGGACCAACGCGAATCCAGCTTGCCCCCTAAATCCCCCCCTGTTAGGCGACTTTAAGCCGAGTTCTCCCCGCTCTTGGCTGCCCATGAGTGCTATGAATTGGTTGGACAGGGGGGCAATTGCGATTAAAGCAGCTTCTAAAGGATGGCAAACGCTGGGGGACGATTTTTGTATCATCTTCGATCGCGATCCGGCTGCTCGCCACTGGCTGGAGGTGCTTTGTTGCTATCCCGGTTTTCATGCGCTGCTGTTGTATCGTCTCGCTCATTGGCTGCACGATCGCCACGTTGTATTTTTCCCCCGATTGATTTCCCACCTGGGCCGCTTTTTGACCGGAATCGAAATTCATCCCGCTGCCACCATTGGCAAAGGGGTATTCATTGACCACGGTATGGGGGTGGTGATTGGGGAAACCGCCATTGTGGGCGACTACTGCCTGATTTACCAGGGAGTGACGCTGGGGGGCACGGGCAAGGAAACAGGCAAACGTCATCCGACGCTGGGTCAGCACGTGGTGGTTGGGGCTGGAGCAAAGATTTTAGGCAACATCCAAATTGGTGACTATGCCCGAATTGGAGCCGGATCGATCGTGCTGCGAGCCGTTCCGCCCCATTGCACGGCTGTGGGAGTTCCCGGTCGCAATATTTGCCGTACCAATACTCAAACCTGCCCTCTAGAGCATGGACAAGTCCCCGATGTTGAAGCGATCGCAGTCCAAGCATTGCTCGATCGCATTGAATGTTTAGAACAGCAAATTCCGCAATTAATCCAAGATCAATGAACACCCTAGCCCTGTTTTTGAGGTAATTTCAATGTCCCCCCTCTTTCGTCCACAAGCTGGCATCAGTCACACAGATGATCAACCTGATGCCAACATCGCTGTGATTGATGTCGTTTCTGTGCCCAGAGTCGATCGCTGGCGAATCTACCATCGCTTACAAGAACTAAAAATTCCTTGTTGGTGTCTACCCGATGGTTCACTACACGTGAAAGTTCAGAATGGCACAGGTGCTCTATTACTGCGAAGCGTTGTGCAACAGTTTGTCGCTTCTCGACCAGAAATGGTGAATTGGCTAGAGCGCTGTTGGGACGCCGATCGGATGGGGTAGATGGGTAGATGGGTAGATGGGGTAATAGAGCGTTGAATACTCAGTCAAAACTGAGAACTCGGAACTCTCTATCCCCCTTACTCATCCACTCATTCATTACCCACTCATCCACTCATCCACCCATCCACTCCTCACTCCCTACTCCCCACATCCCACTCCCCATTCCCTATTCCCCACTCCCTAATTTACTTACCAAGGAGACTCCTAAATGACACAGACACAAGCACTGGTACAAGCATTTGGTCAAGTGAAATCTAATCCAGTTGCCTTAGGGCAAGAAGTAACCGTTCCAGTTTGCGAAGGATTGAACATTGCACTTGCGAGTTTTCAAGCACTCTATTTGCAGTACCAAAAGCATCATTTCGTCGTGGAAGGATCAGAGTTTTATTCATTGCATGAATTCTTCGCTGAAAGCTACGAACACGTTCAAGAATACGTTCATCAACTGGGTGAGCGATTAAACGGATTGGGTGGTGTGCCTGCGGCGAGTTTCAGCAAACTGGCAGAACTATGTTGCTTTGCGCCCGAACCAGATGGATGTTTCACCGGCCGTCAGATGGTGGAAAATGACTTGCAAGCTGAACAGACCGTGATTGATTTACTGCGGCGACAAGCAGCGCAAGCCGAAAGTGTGGGCGATCGTGCCACTCGCTATCTCTATGAGCAAATCTTGTTGCAAACCGAAGATCGCGCCTTCCATCTAGCGCATTTTTTGGCTGATGACAGCCTAACCTTTGCCTTCGTAGATCGGGCATAGACAAGACCGTGGAAACTGGATACCTTTCCCATTTTCTTTAGGAGATAACCATGAGCAGCAACATAAAAATGATTCATTTTTTGCAACACGAACTCGCTGTTTCATCCGCAGAAATGAATGTGTTGCTGCATCATCCCGAACAAGCTCACGCGCCATTGCATATCATTCTTTGGCAATATGGACTGATCACCATTGAACAACTCACTCAAGTGTTTGATTGGCTAGAAGCGCAAGCTTAATCAAAGATAGGAGCAAACAAAGATGAATCGAAACGTTGAGCAAATTGAATCAAATATAACTAAATCAGGAGAAATGTATGTTAACCACATGGGTTGCGGTTACGGCCTTGTTCACTGCTGTCTTCTTCACTCACAACTATATCCTGAAGGAGATTTTCAAAGAAGCTTCGGGTGAGAAAAGAGCACATCATTAAGTCAATGACTAAACATGGGAAATTCCCTATGAAGAACCAATCGATTCAGATCAACGATACAACACTGCGAGACGGAGAACAGGCGGCCGGAATTGCGTTCAATATCGAGGAGAAAATTGCGATCGCCACCTTTCTTGACTCAATTGGTGTACAAGAGTTGGAAGTTGGAATTCCCGCAATGGGACATGAAGAAGCCGAATCAATCCGGGCGATCGCCAATCTGGGATTAAACGCAAACCTCTTGGGCTGGAATCGGGCGAATTTGTCTGATATTCAAGCCTCGCTAAACTGCGGACTACAGCGAGTGCATATCTCTGTTCCGGTGTCCGAGATTCAAATTGCTGCAAAATTTCATGGGCAATGGCGAGTCATGCTCGATCGCCTGCGAAATGTAATCAATTTTGCTCTCGATCACGGTTTAGCCGTATCAGTGGGTGGTGAAGATTCGTCCAGAGCCGATGAATCGTTTTTGCTCGATGTTGCAGGATTAGCTCAATCGTGGGGCGCATTCCGGTTTCGCTTTTGTGATACGGTGGGCGTTCTTGATCCGTTAACTACTTACAACAAAGTTCGCCAGTTGGTTTCCCATCTATCCATTCCGGTTGAAATGCACACGCACAACGATTTGGGGTTGGCTACGGCAAATGCATTAGCAGGGATTCAAGCAGGAGCTTTATCGGTGAATACCACGGTGAATGGTCTGGGCGAACGAGCAGGCAATGCGGCACTGGAAGAAGTGGTAATGGCGCTAAGGCGCATCTATGGCATACAAACGGGAATTGATGCAAAACGACTGCTGGAATTGTCTCGCTTAGTGGCCAAGGCTTCTAACTGTCCAGTTCCGCCTTGGAAGCCGATCGTGGGCGACAATGTCTTTGCTCACGAATCAGGAATTCACGCTCATGGGGTACTCCAGAATCCAGTCACCTATGAGCCGTTTGCTCCAGAAGATGTGGGCTGGGAACGTCGCTTTGTGGTCGGAAAACATTCGGGGCGGCATCTCGTGCTGAGCGTACTGCAACAGCATGGCATCATTCTTAATTCAGAAGAAGTTCAATCGGTGCTGGCAGCCGTGCGACATCAAGCGGTAGAAGTGAAGCGCAATCTCACCGTTGAAGAACTGTTGAGTTTAGTTTCTGAGAGGTTCCACGCTCATGCAATCTGATGAAATTGAAATCGATTCTCCTCCCATGTTTGAAATTGGTCAGAAGGTGCGATCGCGCAAACTGATTCGCAATGATGGTACATTTCCAGGGAAAGACATTGGAGCAACGCTGGCCAAGAAGGGAGATGTGGGATATGTCATCAGCATTGGTACCTTCTTACAAAGCTCCTACATTTACGCCGTACATTTTATGACCACAGGTTATGTTGTTGGTTGTCGCAAAAAAGAACTTGAACTTGCAGAGGAAATCCAATGAAAGTGATGCTTCGTCAGAATGCGGCTGGACATTTGGTGGTCTATGTCGCTAAAAAAGACTTGGAAGAAGAAGTGGTTAAAGAAGTAGAAACAGATTGTGAAAAGATTTTCACCCTGGCAAACGGCTGGGAACTGGCGATCGCAGGGCTGGAAGAACCAATGAAATTACCGAAAACGGTAGAAGCCAGAAGGATCGTTTAGGACTAGAAATCATTTGAGAAAGCTGTGAGGAAACCAACTGCAATGCCTTGATTATTACAATGTCAAAAGAAATCGTTGGAAACTATGAACTAGCTCATAACAATAGTTCGGACAGAATTAGGGGGCTATGATGCCGTAGGAGCGTAGGTTTTGATAGTTGGGATGGGATTTAATTAAAGTTGGGTTCAAGTCTAACATTGCAATAAATCGCTCTAGCAGATGGTCGTTGAAGGCAACGCGCCTTAGTGGTGCAGAAAACTCAAAGTAGTCTCATCATGAGAATCTAACAACTTTGGAGAATTCAATCCGGCAATCTA
>PVWD01000234.1 GCA_003003615.1 filamentous cyanobacterium CCP2
GCCCCAGAGGGTGAAACTGCCAACGAGGAAGAGGCTGAGAGTACGGAAGCAACGGTTCCGGATAGCGAGTATGTTTGGGAGTTTAACCGCCATCCTGGAACGGGAAATCGCTTGCGGTTAGAGGGGGTTTATCCTCAGGTGCGGCTTGGCTTTACGCGCCCACGAAATTGGGATGTGCAGTCGGCTAAGGCGATCGTTCAGTTTCGTCAGTCTGCCTCGTTGCTGCCGGAAAAATCTAATTTAACGGTGCGAATTAACGATACTAGCGTGGGCACAGTGCCGCTCAATCGGACGAATGGACAGGTAGGAAATATTGCCTTTAACATTCCGCCATCTTTAATCCAACCGCAAAATGAAATCTCGATTCTGGCTGAGCAGCAAACCTCGGAAAACTGCACAAACCCCAACACGCCAACCCTCTGGACAGAAATTTTGCCGGAGTCTAAGCTGGTTTTCACCTACCGTACTGAGCCAGTTACGCTAGATTTCAGCCGTTATCCCTATCCGATCGTCGATGAATTTAATCCAGAGCCAAATCATATTGCCTACCTGCGTCCGCAAAACCCCACTTCGGATTGGTTAACGGTAATGTCGCGGTTTCAGGCACACTTGGGGCGGTTGCTCGACTATCGCCCGGTTGAATCACGGGTGATTGACAATATTAGCCAGTTGAACTCTGATGAGCAGCTTGTGGTATTGGGTACGCCAGACAGCCAACCATTACTCACGGAGCTAGAACTGCCCTTTACCCTGCGGCAAGGCAAGATCCTGGATGGCAAAAATCAGCCCCTTCCGGGGGATGTAGGCGTGTTGATGTTGACGACCCTGCAACGAGGCACTCCCAACCAGGCGGGCGATCGGGCGGCTCCGGTTTTGGTAGCAACGGGCAACCAAATCAGCGGCATGAATAAGGCGGTGCAGTTTCTGGTTCAGTCAAACGATCGGCAAATTGGCACGGGGCAAGCCCTGATTGTTAATAATTTGGATGAGCCAGCCTCCCCTCGTCCGAGAGATTGGATCGGTTCTTTACCCAATACCAACCGCTTTGCCTTCAATGACTTAACCCTGGATACCGATCGATATTTTGTCGATACAACAGTGCGGGGTTCCAATGCGCCAGCCGTCGAAATTCCGTTTCGGTCATTGCCGGGCGATCGGATTTTGCGCGGCAGCACCATCACGCTGGACTATAGCTACAGCCCGCAACTGAACCCCCGCACTTCAACGGTGGAAGTTGCCCTGGATGACATTACGCTAGGGGCAGAACGGCTCTCTTCCCGAAATGGAGGCAGCCATTCGTTTACGGTTAACTTACCCGATGATGTGGTGCGCCCAGACTCGCAGTTGTATGTGCGGTTTATGCTGAACCCGGCGGAGAACGGCGTGTGTGGTGTGGAAGCGGATCAGCAGCTTTGGGGAACGGTACACAGCACAAGTAACGTTGCTTTGGTTAAAGATACGGTGACGCGCCTGCCGGATTTAAACCTGCTGAAAGTGGGCTTTCCTTTGGCGGCTCCCCAAGACCTTTCCACAACGGCTCTGATTCTGCCCGATCGCCCCACGGATGGCGAACTCAACGTTTTACTCAGTTTCAGTCGTCGTTTAGGGCAAATTACTCAGTCCGATTCCATTAAACTCAATACTTACTTTGCCAAGGACGTGTCCTCAGAAATTAAAGCCAATCAAAACTTGGTGGCAATTGGGATACGCGATCGACTGCCAACTCCAGAAGCATTGGCAACCAACGGGCTGAATTTGTATACGGCTTCCCTGCGGCAGTTTGGAGCCACTCAGGTGCAGGCATTGCCCGATGGAGAAGGCATTGTTAAAGCGGTGGTGTCTCCCTGGAATGAAGATCGGCTGCTGCTGGCGTTGACGGCTCAGCGGGATCAAGGGCTGCGAGATGTTCAGGATTTGCTCGACATCGATCGGCTCTTTGGGCAACTGCAAGGGGATACAACCCTGGTTCACCGCAACCAGCCTGACCCCAATCCATACGACACGGAAGGCTACAGCCTCACCTTTTTAAACAATGCTCCCCGTAAGCGAGTGGTGGTGCAGGCCGGTTTCATGGGACGGCTCGTGATGTTCTTCCAGGAACACTGGCTGCTGTTGCCTGCTGGGATTGTGCTATTACCTTTATTGCTGTATGGATTTTCACAAATGTTTCTAAACCGCGTTGCCAACGGAGGAACGAGATCATGAGTCAGCTTTCCTCTATCGAATCCAGAAATTCTCGCTTTCCTCTGCTAAAACGCTGGTTTTTAGGAATTCCTAATTTTCTCGATCGCCTCTTTCCTGGTGCAGGAAAATGGACACTCTTTGCGATCGTGATCATTCTGCTGTTGTTGTCTATTCCATTAATTGTTACTCCGTTAACTATCTGGCAGCAGGGTGCTGTGGCATTGGTGTTAACGATCATGGGTTGGTTAATTGTTTGGTCAGAACAACGACAAATTAATCGCCGAGTTGGAGAACATTTGCACCTATTTTTGGCATGGATTAGCATTATCGCCACGCTGCGATATCTCTATTACCGTGTCCATTACACGCTGAATCTGGATAGCTGGTTGAATGGTACATTTAGCGTTCTGCTGTTTGTGGCAGAGCTATACGCGATCGGTACACTGTTTCTATCCTATTTTCAGACGCTTCGCCTGCGCGATCGATCGCCCGTTGACCTCAGCCATATTGCTCCAGAGCAGTGGTTTAGCGTTGATGTGTACATTCCCACCTACAACGAAGACGTGGCGATCGTCCGCAAAACGGCCCTTGCGGCAATGGCGTTAGATTATCCGACAGACAAAAAGCGCGTTTATGTTTTAGATGATGGCCGCAAGTTTCCAGAGCGGCGGCTAAAACTGCAAAAAATGTGTCAAGAGTTGGGCTGTACGCTTTTAACGCGGAACACCAACGAACACGCCAAGGCAGGAAATATTAACACTGCCCTGCGCCGCACCCAGGGAGAACTAATCCTGGTTTTAGACTGCGATCACATTCCATCGCGGCAGTTCCTCAAACATACGGTGGGCTTTTTCACTAATCCGAAGGTTGCCTTAGTGCAAACCCCCCACTGGTTCTACAACCCTGACCCCTTTGAGCGAAATCTGCTCACCGAGGGCCGCGTTCCCGTCCACAACGAACTGTTCTACAAGGTCATTCAAAAAGGAAATGACTTTTGGGGAGCAGCATTTTTCTGCGGTTCAGCGGCTGTGTTTCGCAAACAGCACGTTCTAGAAGTGGGCGGCATTGCAGTGGAAACCGTGACGGAAGATTGCCATACTTCTTTGCGGCTGCACTCTCGCGGGTATGAGTCGGTTTATTACGACAAGATTATGGTGGCGGGGTTGGCCCCTGAAAAGTTCTCCTCCTATGTGGGGCAGCAAGTTCGGTGGGCGCGAGGCATGGCCCAAATTCTTCGCATCGAAAACCCCCTATTCAACCCTCGGTTGAACCTTTCTGTCCCCCAGCGATTGTGCTATTTTTCGGCCTGTTCTCACTTCTTTTTTGGCTTTCCTCGCTTGATGTATGCCTTTGCACCCATTCTATACCTGCTGTTTGGGTTAAATTTGGTGCGCGGCTTGGGTTTGGAAACGCTAGCTTATGCGTTGCCTCATATTGTGTTGGGTCTGTATGCGAACTACATCACCAACAAAACGGTGCGCTTTTCCTTCTGGAATGAAATCTTTGAAAATGCGCTGGCGTTTCAAAATGGCATTGTCACTTTCCTAGCAGTGGTGAACCCTAAGCTGGGCAAGTTTAATGTCACCGATAAGGGGATGCAGGTCGATCGCCGTAGTTTTGACTGGCGTTCTACACGCGGAACGCTGATCGTTTCTGTTTTGCTGATTTTGTCGCTGATGGCGGTGCCCCTGTGGTTGGTGAATCAGCCGCAGGCGAAGGAGGCCATTATTATTAACGCCGTTTGGGCAGGCTTCAATTTATCCTTGTTGGCGACGGCTCTGTTGGTGGGATTTGAGCAACCCCAACTGAGGCGCACCCATCGGTTGCAGCGTCAACTACGAGCGGTGATTTCTGGCGTAAATGGCACATCCTGTAATGGCATCACGCTGGATGTTAGCGAAACCGGGGCAAATATTTTGCTCGACTCATGGATCGATTTGCCAGATATTATTGACCTGGAACTTCAGGGCGATTTTGATGCCAGTGCTTCGGTGAGTGCTCAAATTACCCGAATCACGCCCAACAACAATGAGCAAGTGATTATTGCGGTAGAGTTTGTCGATCTGAGCCAGGCCCAGTGTGATGATTTGGTTCGGATTATTTACTCAGATGTTGCTGACTGGTACTCCCAAGAGCGAGAGGTGATTGACAAGCCACTCAACTCGTTTGCTTTCTTGATAACGGGACTACTGCGGGCATTCCGCGATCGGCAACCTGCCCCCAGAACCATCCGGCAAAAGCCCATCCAGGCTCCGGTTCAGCTTTACTGGAATGGAACATTCTATCCAGCAATGGCAACCGCAATGAATTCCCGAACGATTCGGTTAGAACTTTATCCGAATACGCTGGTGAATCCCGATTTACTCCAAGCAGGACATCCCCCCGTGGGCTTACTGCTCGGCTCAAACTATCAAGATCAAAACCCAATTCGATTGGTGGCTCAAGTGGAATCGGTGATTTGTGCCGATCGATCGCTATTTATGGCCATGCCTGACCAACTGCAATCTCCAACGGGGTTGAGTCTGGAACTGCGCTTTCCCAAACAATTGGACATACAGCAGCGTTCCAAGATTCGTCAACTGTTGAGGACTCTCTAATAAGGGTTCTGTAGGGTGGGCAATGCCCACCTTACGCCAAATTGCTACCCACTGAAGACACAAGGGTACAGCATTCCAGTGGATGTTCTGCTCGGTTGACTGGGCGGGCAAGATGCCCACCCACAAGAATTACAGCAAGAATTACAGACTATTTATTTTTCATTCCTAGCCGATTTTCTCAACCTTTGCCAGGACGCGATCGACAATCTTGTCGGGAACTTCCTGGAGATGGTCAAACTGCCAGCGGAAAGTGCCCACCCCTAAAGTGAGCGATCGCAATTCCACAATCAGGTCTTGCATTTCGGCTTGCGGCAGGTAGGCTTGAACATTGTCCCATCCATGCCAATCTGGTTTAGCTTCATAGCCCAGAATTTGTCCTCTGCGTCCGCTAATCAGGCGCAGCACATTGGAGGTAAACGTATTGGGCACGGAGATCGTGACAGACAGAATTGGCTCCAGCAGGCTGGGTTGACATTTGACCATTCCTTCCTGCATAGCAATTCGGGCGGCCTGCTTAAAGGCTTGTTCAGAACTATCAACCGAGTGATAAGAGCCATTGGTGAGCGTCACTGCTACATCCACCACCGGGAAGCCCAACGGCCCATGAACTAACGACTCTCGCACGCCCATCTCAACCCCAGGAATGTACTGCTTGGGCACTACACCCCCCACGATCGTCTCTTTGAAATTGAAGCCTTCACCGCGAGGCAGGGGTTGAATGTCGATATATACATCACCAAACTGACCGTGACCGCCGGTTTGCCGCTTATAGCGACCGTGAATGTTGTTGGCGGATCGCCGCACGGTTTCTTTGTAGGGAACTTGCGGAACGTGGGTCGTCATGGGCAAGCCATATTTGCGACGAAGGCGATCGAGGGTTACTTGCAGGTGAATTTCGCCCTGTCCCCATAGGATCACTTCATGGGTATCACCGTGCTGTTCCCAAACGAGGGAAGGGTCTTCTTCCAAGAGCTTATTCAGGGCACTGCTCAGCTTCACTTCATCGCTGCGTTTCTCTGGCATGATGGCCAAGGCATAAACCGGGTCATGACGATCGGCTTTAGGCAGAAGGTCAGCCAGTTCGCCATCGGTGCTGAGGGTGTCTCCGGTTTGAATGCCTTCCATCCGTCCGAGGGCTACGATCGAGCCTGCTGCCGTTTCGGTGAGGGTTTGCTGCTGCTGTCCTTGGAGTTGGTAAATCCCGCCTGTGCGAATTCCGTTTAGCACCATGCCATCGGTCAATGTCCCCTGCCAAACCCGCACCAGAGAGAGCTTGCCGCCTTGAGGCGTGGCGTACGTTTTCAATACTTGGGCGATCGGCGTTTCGTCGTCTGGGTTGAGTCCCCGTCGGGCTGCTGTCTCAGAGGGTTCTGGAGCCTCTCGGAGTAAGGCTTCCAGCAATGGGCGCACACCATAGTCCTGCTCAGCAATGCCAATTAAAACGGGCACAATCAAGTCGGCCCCCAATTCCATCTTCAGGTCTTGCAGAATTTCGTCTTGGGGTGGCTCAATGTCTTCAAGTAATTCTTCCAGCAAATGATCGTCAAAGTCTGCCAGGGTTTCCAGCATTTCGGCGCGGGCAGCGTGTTCTTGCTCTTTCAATGAATCGGGCAGGGGGATGGGGTCGGCCGGTGCCCCAGGATGATACTGATAGGCTTGTTCGGTGATGAGATCGATGAAGCCAGTCAGGGTTTCGCCTTGCCAAATCGGGTATTGGTGCGGCACTAAAGGACGGCTAGAAACTTCTTTGAGGGCTTGCAAAATATCGGCAAACTGCGAATGGGCCCGATCCATCTTGTTAATAAAAATTAGATGGGGAATTTCCCAATTGTCTAGAAATTGGAAAAGCGGAGCCAGCGTCAAAACGCGATCGACATCCGGTTCGCAAACGATGATCGCAGCATCTACGCCCATTAAAGCGTTGCAGGTTTCCTGGGCAAATTCTACTGACCCAGGACAGTCTAAAAACGTAAAATAAATGCCGCCATACTCAGTACTAGCGGCATTCACTTCCACACTCATCTGGCGATCGCGGGCTTCAGGGGAAGCATCACCCACACTATTTCCATCCACGACTCTGCCCTTACGGGTTGTTGCTCCACTTACAAACAACAAGCTTTCTAGCACCGTCGTTTTTCCACTCAAGTATGGGCCCACAATCGCCACGTTTCGTGAGCCAGAGAAGCCTTTTTCATTCATAACAAACATCCTTTTCTTCAACTGAAGAAATCAACAGCAAATTGCGGCAGTATACCCTAACTGCTGATCATGAAATGCGTTGGTGTATCAGCTTTTGAGAGTTAAGCAATCAGTCGTTGAAGTTGAGATTAAGGATGGGTTGAGGAATTTTGTAGAGGGCAGAAACCGATCGCTTAAGGAATAATGCTGATGCGTTGAGCCTAAGAATTTAAGGTAGCAATTCAATGATCTCTACTGCATAGCATTAGATTAACCTGTACATAACCTGACAGAGAGTTAGAGTTAGGAAACTTTAACTAGTTACAATCTGTAAAAGAAAATGCGCTGTTATGTTGGTGAATATTTAGAAGTGTTTCAAAAATTTTGTTTAAACTAAAACAATTGTTCAAAACATTCAATCAACCGATCGACTTCTTCCAGGGTATTGTAATGCACCATGCTGACCCGAACGACCCCATTTTGTTTAACTAAATCTAAGTCTTGAATGAGTCGCTTGGCATAAAAATCACCGTAGCGAATGCCGATGCGATGGGCATCCATTTTGGGGGGAATGGTGGCACTGTCGATGCTGTGAATGACGAAGGAAATTGTCGGGACGCGGTGGGTTTGATCGGCATGGGGATGTCCGATGATCCGAACATTGGGCTTACCGTTGAGGTAATTTATTAACCGATCGCCGATCGCCGCTTCGTGATCGCTGATGCGCTGAAAGGCCTGCTGCATTTGACCGCGTAAGTTGGGTGCGACGGCTTCACCGTAATGGAGTTGGGCTAGCTCCTTCAGGTAATCGCACAAACCCACCATGCCATAGCTCAACTCATAATTCACATTGCCGGGCTGAAACTTGTAGGGAATTTCGGCTTCGCCAATAAAGTAATGGTTGATGCCAGGAATATTCAGTAAATGCGATCGTTTGCCATATAGCACCGCATAGTGGGGGCCGTAGGTTTTGTAAAAGCTGTAGGCATAAAAATCAACATCCAGAGCTTGCACATCCACCAATCGATGAGCGGCATAGCCAACCCCATCCACACAGATCATCGCTCCCTCAGCATGAACCCGATCGGCAATCTGGCGAAGGGGATTAATTGTTCCCAAAATATTGGAGGCGTGGGTGAGGGCAACTAACCGGGTGCGCGAAGTCAGGAGAGGTTCTAAATCTGCTAAATGCAGCTCTAAGGTTTCTGGGTTGACCCGCCAAATTTTAACGACAATGCCTTGCTGCTCCAGATCCATCCAGGGGCTAACGTTGGCTTCATGGTCAGTGTTGGTGACAATCACCTCATCTCCCGGATTCCAGAGGCGAACCAAACCCAAGGAAAGCAGCCGCAACAGCAGAGAAGTTGAACCGCCCATGACCACTTCTGTGGAATCGGCTGCATTGATCAACGTGGCAACGGCTTCCCTTGCCTGCAAAACCCGATCGCCTGCTAACTGCGACACCGCATAGGAAGCCCCTAATTGCACATTTGAGGTCAGCAAATATTCACTGATCCGATCGACCACCTGCTTCAGCGTTTGTGACCCACCCGCATTATCAAAAAACACCCACTTCCCTGCTAATGCCGGAAACTGTTGACGCACATAATCCATTTGGAGCGGTCGAGTCGGGGCGATCGTCATTGGGCAACCTCAAGATTGGTTTTCTAGCTTAAACCAGTGCCTCGACTTCAACTAGCTCAAAGCGATAGTTTTCAATCACCGGATTGGCGAGTAGCTGGTCACACATGCGATCGAGTTGCTGTTGGGCCGACTCTTCATCTTCGGCACTCAGACTTAGCTCAATGTATTTGCCAATTCGCACTTGGCTCACATTGTCATAGCCCATGTGTTGCAAACCAGACTGCACAGCCGTTCCAGCAGGATCAAGTACCGAGGGGCGAAGTGTTACGTAAATTCGAGCTTGATAAATCCGAGTCACAGTGTTTGACGAAAGATGAAGTACCTCCGCCATTTTAGAGGAGATTAGACTGAAAGAGATCAGGCTTTAATAAGCAGCGATCGGACAGGATGTTTGCTGGGGTTGGCTTAACTTATGCAACCCGTATTGTTTGAGGAGTTTCTGCTACCTCATAAAGGCTGCCATTGGGCATTTTGGCATCGGTGAGCGTTGCCCCGGTCAGGTGCGTATGGGACAAAATGGCACCCGTGAGATCGGCACCCGTCAGGTTAGCTTCGGTTAAATTGGCTCCGGTCAAATCAGCCCCTTGCAGATTGGCTTTTGACAGGTTTGCTCCTACCGCCAAAGCTCCACTGAGATCGGCTCCGCTTAAGTCTGCCCAAGCCAAATTAGCCCCCGTTAAATTTGCATGATGAAGCTGAGCCGCAGACAGATTGGCTTGCAATAAGGTGGCATAGGACAAATCAACACCGTTCAGGATGGCTCCAGTTAGGCTTGCCCGGCAGAGGTTTGCCTGTTCCAGACGAGTATTGACCAACAATGCACCACTCAAAATTGCTCCGTCTAACTTCGTACCAGCTAAATCGGCTCCACTCAAGTTGGTGTGAATCAGCTTGGCATGGCTCAAATTTGCCAAACACAAGTTTGCCCTTAAAAATTCCGATCGACTAAAGTTTGCATAAGCTAGCTTTGCTTCAAATAGGTTAATGCGGCTAAACTTCATGTGCATCAGCTTGGCATGGCTCAAGTCAATTTTAGAAAAGTCAATTTCACCGGCTGCGTAACGATCGAGGAATGAAGTAACGCTCATAACTGGAATGTTGAATAGATTATGTTTAGCGTACCCAAAGCGATCGACCTGCACTTCCATTGGGCGGGTTATCCGGGCTGAGGATTTTTGCTCCTCCAGGTTGGTCAACTGGTTGGGGGAGTGGGTAGGGGCGATTCGCGAATTGCCCGTACTAGGGAGGGGGAATGAGGGAGAAATGTGTATAAAAGGGGAGAGCAAAACTCTTTTTTATGTTTCTATTTGTAAAACAAATTCTCATTTAAAGAACAACAAAATTGCGTGTTGAAAATCGATCGATTTTACGCTGAAATGACATATTTCTTCACTCAGTCATCCATAATAGCTACTCACTTTGGATGATGTTTCTACGATGATTCTTGCCTAAAGTTTTAGAGATAGACACATTGTGTAACTTGAATTTTCAGATTTAGGATCATGACTCCCGGTTTATTAATTTTGATCGCGGTACTCGGTATCGCGCTGTTGCTGTTTTTAGTCATTCGCCTTCGTTTACAAGCTTTTTTGGCATTGTTAATTGCCAGTTATTTTGTCGCACTTCTAGGAGGAATTCCGCTCAACGAAATTGCCCAAACGATCCAAGAGGGCATGGGAAATACGCTAGGTTTCATTGCGATCGTGGTGGGAGTTGGCACCATGATTGGTGAAATGCTGCGGGTTTCAGGTGGAGCGGAACAGTTGGCTCAAACGCTGGTGCGAAAATTTGGTGATGATAAAGCTCCCTGGGCATTGGGTTTAACTGGGCTAATTGTGGCTATTCCTGTGTTTTTTGATGTGGGATTAATTATCTTAATTCCGCTCGTTTACGGGTTGGCTCAGCGTACCGGCCGATCGCTGCTCTACTATGCCATTCCGCTGGCAGCTGGGTTGGCGATCGGTCATAGCTACATTCCTCCAACGCCTGGCCCAGTTGCAGTGGCCTCACTGCTGGGG
>PVWD01000036.1 GCA_003003615.1 filamentous cyanobacterium CCP2
AGATACAGTAGAACTGTTGCGTCGAGGTTGGCAGGTTTTGGCCATTGACAGTGAACCCAGGGCATTCGATCGCCTGTTGCGTCGTTCTGACCTCCAGCGCGATCGTCTCCAAACCCAACTCGTGTCGTTTGAAGCATTGACTTTACCCGCTGCGGTTGATTTAATTAATGCCAGCTTTTGTCTCCCCTTTTGTCCACCTGCTCATTTTGCAAAGCTATGGCAAACCATTGTCACATCGCTTAAACCGGAAGGGCGGTTTTGTGGACAACTGTTTGGCGATCGAGATTCCTGGGCGATTTATCCTCATCGAACCCACCACACTCGACAACAAGTTGAAGCGCTGCTACAACCCTTTGAAATTGAGCGGTTGGACGAGGAAGAACATCCAGGAGTGACAGCGATCGGTGAGGAAAAATACTGGCATATTTTTCATATCGTTGCGCGAAAAAAAGGCTAGACATAACCGAATAATGATTAGGGTGTAAGCGTTTTCCGAAATACTTACACCCCCCAATTCTATCAGTGGATTACGTTACTCGATCGCTACCATCACATCACTGGCTTTCACAACCGCGTAGGCTTCTTTACCCACACTTAACCCCAAGCGTTCGGTTGAAGCTTTCGTGATCACAGCAGTTATTTCAACACCAGGTGCTACTTCTAAAACAACTTCCGTGTTTACAGCCCCAACTTCGATCGCTTTAATCGTTCCTTTCAAAGTATTGCGCGCACTAATTTTCATATTGGGTTCCTTGTTTAATCCAGCAGCAATTCTATATTTGACTTCGAGATGAATCTATGTCATTTTCACGTTGCACCAATACTTTATCAACAAAACTAAAACTTTTAAATACAAAAGGGAAATTAGTTAATCAATATAAGAATTAAAATCATTAATAAGCCACTCTTTTTTGTGTCTTTCAATACCCTCTGAAACTGATTGAATTTGCATCATCCAAGAAGCACCTTGACCTTAAAGTATGGCAAAAATTATCATCCACTTAAACACAATGAAACGAAGACAAACAATTGCTTTTTTAGCGATAGCTCTAGTTGCCTTGATAGTAACTATTAGTGTTAAGATCGTTTCACCGACTCCAGCCAATGCTCAATCTGGGACAATTTTGATTGCGGCGGCAGCTAGTTTACAGAATGCTTTAGAGGAACTTGATCCAATCTTTGAAGGCGCGAATTCTGGCATTACTGTTAACTATAACTTTGCGGCATCTGGTCCCCTACAGCAACAGATTGAGCAAGGCGCACCCGTGGATGTGTTTGTTTCTGCGGCAACCAAGCAGATGGATGCCCTACAAGAACAGGACTTGATCCTGACCGATACTCGTCGCAATCTTTTAACCAACAATCTCGTTTTAATTGTGCCTAATAACTCCACGCTGGAATTAACAGGCTTCCGACAACTAACCAACTCCAACGTTAGCAAAATATCAGTGGGTGAGCCGCGTAGTGTTCCGGCTGGACAGTATGCCGAAGAATTATTCACTAACTTAGGAATCCTAGAACAACTGCGATCGAAATTTGTGTATGGCAACTCAGTTCGCAATGTTTTAGGCAGCGTGGAAAGTGAAAACGCGGATGCAGGAGTGGTGTACACAACGGATGCCAGGATCTCTAATCAGGTAAGACAGGTGGCAACCGCACCCAGTAACTTGCATTCACCGATCGTGTATCCGATCGCCGTCATTCAATCCAGCCGAAATCAACAGGCGGCTCGCGCTTACGTACAATTTTTGAGTGGTCAATCCGCGCAAAATGTATTCAGAAACTATGGATTTGGAAGTGCTCAGTGAGATTTGCTTCTATGTTTCCTAATTTATTGTCTGATCTATCTCCTCTGTGGATTTCCCTCAAAACGGCCGGACTGGCAACGATCGCTACATTCGTGTTCGGCACGGCAGCAGCGTACTGGATGTTGGGCTATCGCGGCCGCTGGAAAGCGCTGATTGAAGGAGTTTTGATTGCACCGCTGATTCTGCCTCCTACGGTAGTTGGATTTCTGCTGCTGTTGCTGTTTGGCAGAAATGGCCCCCTTGGAAGGGTGATGCAGCACTTTGATTTCACCATTATCTTCACCTGGTATGCAGCAGTAGTGGCAGCGATCGTGGTCTCGTTTCCCCTCATGTATAAAACGGCATTGGGTGCATTCGAGCAAATTGATCCGAACCTGCTGCAAGTGGCCAGAACCCTTGGTGCTTCCGAACGACGAGTATTTAGTCGTATTTTGTTGCCATTAGCCATTCCTGGTCTATTGGCTGGCGTTACCCTTGCTTTTGCGCGAGCCTTAGGAGAATTTGGCGCAACGCTGATGCTGGCGGGCAACATTCCCGGACAAACGCAAACCATACCGATGGCGATTTACTTTGCAGTGGAAGCCGGAGAGATGGGTGAAGCGTGGCTGTGGGCGATCGTGATCATGACTCTGTCGCTGTCTGGTTTAGTGATCGTGAATTTGTGGCAGAAAGGACATGAGCAAAAACTGCACGGTCAGGCAGGGTGGGTTGAAGCGGATGAACCTGTCAATCGGGGCGGCAAACTGATCGTAGCGCACGCAGGACAGTCAGTTCATTCAGGACAATCGACTCGCTCAAGACAATGGGCAAATCCTCAGTTACCCGATACTACTACAGGATTGTTGGTGGATATTGAGAAACAGCTACCCACCTTTAAACTCAATACGGCGTTTACAGCCCAGCAAGAAACGCTGGGAATTCTCGGCGGATCGGGTTCCGGCAAAAGCATGACCCTCCGCTGTATTGCGGGCGTGGAAACCCCCACCAAAGGGCGAATTGTCTTGAATGGACGATCGTTGTTTGATGCCGATCAGCGCATCAATTTGCCCAGCTACAAACGCAACATCAGTTTAGTGTTTCAAAACTATGCGTTGTTTCCCCACATGACGATCGCCCAAAATATCGCCTTTGGATTGCAAAACCTACCCAAATCGATACGGGCACAGCGGGTCAGGCAGCAGTTGGCACTGGTGCAATTGCAGGGCTTGGGCGATCGGTATCCCCATCAGCTTTCGGGGGGACAACAACAGCGGGTGGCGCTAGCTAGGGCGCTAGCTACTGAACCGGAAGCCCTATTGCTAGACGAGCCGTTCTCAGCCCTCGATACCTATCTCCGCAGCCAAATGGAACGGCAACTTTTGGAAATTTTGTCCAGCTATCGCGGTGTAACATTATTTGTCACGCACAATCTGGAGGAAGCCTATCGCATCTGTGAAAAGCTGATGGCAATGTCGGGTGGAAAACCGATCGCCCATGATTCCAAACATCGTGTCTTTGAGCATCCCCAAACCGTTCGTGTGGCTCAACTCACAGGTTGTAAAAACTTTTCTCGTGCCGTGACTCAGAGTGCCAATTTAATCAGAGCGATCGACTGGGACATTTCCCTACACGTTCTGGAAGGCATTCCCGACCGTCTCACTGATGTCGGTATTCGTGCTCATCAAATTAGTATCACGATTGATTCCCACGATCAAAACTCACAGAGTGAAAATACTTATCCGTGCTGGTTAGCGGCAACCAGTGAAACCCCACACCGCATGACACTGTTTCTCAAATTCAATGATCCATCTCATGATTCGCAAGATTACCATGTGCAGGCAGAAATCTTCAAAGAGAAATGGAATGCTATCAAAGATCAGCCCTTCCCCTGGTATGTGCGCCTTAATCCCGATCGCTTGATCCTAATGGTAAACGAATAAGGAGTTTCAACTATGCCGATCGCAAACGATGTCACAGAATTGATTGGAAAAACGCCTCTGGTGCGCTTAAACCGAATTCCCCAGGCAGAAGGGGCTGTTGCCCAAGTTGTTGCCAAACTAGAAGGGATGAACCCAGCAGCATCCGTCAAAGACCGGATTGGGGTGAGTATGGTGCAGGCGGCTGAAGAGGCTGGGCTGATTACCCCTGGTCAGACAATTCTGGTGGAACCGACTTCAGGCAATACGGGAATTGCGCTGGCAATGGTGGCTGCTGCCAAGGGCTATCAATTGATTTTGACAATGCCCGAAACCATGAGTCTGGAACGGCGAGCCATGCTGAAGGCATACGGTGCTCAAGTCGAACTGACTCCTGGTGCTCAGGGCATGAAAGGGGCTGTGGCACGAGCAACGGAAATTGCCAATCAACTTTCCAATACGTTTATCCCTCAACAATTTGTCAATCCGGCAAATCCCAAAATTCACCGGGAAACCACCGCAGAAGAATTGTGGGCCGATACCAACGGACAGATTGATATTCTGATCGCTGGTGTTGGCACGGGTGGCACAATTACAGGGATTGCAGAGGTACTGAAGCAACGGAAACCAGAGTTTAAGGCGATCGCCGTTGAACCCCAAGAAAGTCCTGTTTTGTCTGGCGGCAATCCGGGTGCTCACAAGATCCAGGGCATTGGGGCAGGCTTTATTCCTCAGGTCTTGCGAACTGATTTGATTGATGAAATTATTCAGGTCAGCAGTGAAGCGGCCATTACCTTCGGTCGCCGTCTGGCACGGGAAGAAGGATTGCTGTCTGGTATTTCTTCCGGCGCGGCGCTGTTTGCTGCAATCCAAGTTGCCAAACGTCCCGAAAATGCTGGAAAGCTGGTGGTGTTTGTACAACCCAGCTTTGGCGAACGCTACCTCAGCACGGTGCTGTTTCAAGACCTGCTGGAGGTGGAAGTGGCGCATCTGGGCGGCAGCAGCGATTGTGTCGTACCTTCAACGGTCAGTTGAGGCTGCGCTCGGTCGCTAAGATCTGAGCAATTGCCTCTGGCAGGTCTTCCAGTCCTGTGTCCGCTTCAGTGGCTTTCACGGGTGAAACAAATGTGTAGCTGGGGTCGCACTCACCCGTGTCATACACTTGCACAGCCCATTGATCCGGGAGTCCTTCCACGCCAATTTCAACCACATGCCAGGTTTCGCCAATCGGGCGCACGTTCAACACTGAAAACCATTCCTGATCATCGCTAGTAAGCTCGTAATCGCTCATGAGAAAAGCGATCGCCAATTGTCCGATATCGTCGATCGATCGGTTGATTGCTGCCATAATGACTCCTTAGAATCATGGATTTAATAAAACTGAATTTTGGAGAAGGGAGCAACGCCCCCTTGACCCCCAACTATTTATCGGATCTTATTTAATCCTCGATCCTTAGGGCTGAGGATAAAGATTGAGTTGGATAGCTAATTCACGAGCCACATGAAAGAGAAACTTAGCACCAGCTTGATTTTCTTGATGCGCCATGATTGTGCCCACTTTCACCAGGGTTTGCACCAAGCCTGCATCAATCAAGTCAGGTTGAGCATCCAGGATGTCTGGCTCTTGACCGTTGGGGCAATTAAGCAGTTGTTCAATCAATGTCAGATATTGTTCTTGACGTTGTTCTCTTAATTGTTCTGGAGATGGTTGTGTTGGTGGTTGTATTGGTGGTTGTGTCATTGGCTTCAATAGATGGTGAGTTGTGGATTTAATAGATACTCTGCTGCCAGATCTTTTCCAAAGTAGCGATTTGCTGTTTACGAATTGTATGGCGATGAACTCGATAGCGATCGTTCAACAGTATTCCCGAATAAAATCCCAGCAAGATGGCAATAATGAAACCCAGAAAAGCGGGAGTTGGGACCGTTGAGATAATCAACTTGAACAGTTGGTGAACAGAATCGATCGGTGAGAATCGGGAATGGATGGAAGAGAGAATAGCGGGATCGAGAGTGGTGCGATCGGCCAACATAACCAGGTGTTGAGCATTGATGAACTCAATATGATATTGCCAGATTCTCCAGGTGACTAATACCGGAGAAATCAAAACTGAGATCATTAAACAAAACGTGACCAGCTTCAAGAGCGCTTTCATAACTGACTTCCAATCGCAATCTAGAAGTTCTTAGCCGTATGAGTGACGGGATCAAATTCAAATCGTTTGGAGTGATGAGTTTCGCCATACAGGCTGAAGGTAACAGTCGGCTCCTCACCCAGAGCGGTGACGCGATGAATGGCACCCGGTGTAAAGCTGATAATATCCCCTGGCAGCAGGGTCACGTCAGCGATCGGCTCAACCCGATTTGGAAACCGGGGATCATGAATCCGTTTCCAAAGGGTGTTATTCTCCTCACCCTTCAAGACAGCAATAATTCCCCAATTCCCGTGATTGTGAACTGACGACACCGTTCCAGGCAAAGAGGTTGTTATTTGCACCGTTAATGGATAGCCAATTTCGTCGTAGAGCATAATGACCCCGTTGCCTGTCTCAGGATTAGGGTCTACATACTGCGTTTGTATCCAGTAGGAATTGGTGATTAACCGTCGCACCAGTAGCCACAGTTGAGGCAAACAGTCTGTTTCATCGATCGCCCTTTCCAGTACATCTTCCACTTCCGTTAAGAAGCGATGAAACCGATAGGGGGTGCGGAGTAAATCCCATTCCCTGGGAGGCTGGCAAACCTGCCATTGCCCGTCGTCTGTAACGAATAAATCTCGATGTTTCATCGCTATCTCAAGCACAGCCACTAGTCCTCCGCTTCGTTGGGGGTGATTCAACTAGAAAATCGTCAGAATGTACAATAAAGTGAATAAAACAATCCAAATAATATCTACAAAGTGCCAATAGATTTCCGCCATTTCAACTCCCACATGTTTGCTGATGGAATAGTGTCCCGATCGCCGCGATCGCCACAGTACTCCTAAAATCAGCAGCAGTCCGATAAACACATGCAGACCGTGAAATCCAGTCATTAAGTAAAAGCAGTTAGAGAAGATATTGGTGGTTAACCCATAGCCCAGCGTCAAATACTCGTACACCTGCCCTGCCAGGAATACTGCCCCCATGAGCGCTGTCACGATATACCAGCGGCGCAATCCATGCACATCGTCTTTTTTGATAGCTGTATCTCCCAGGTGAATGACAAAGCTGCTCGATACCAGCACGATCGTATTGAGGGTGGGCAACAGCAACTCGACTTCTGTGCCTTCGGGCGGCCATGCGGCGGACTCTCCGCGTAAAACCAAATAAGACGCAAAGAATCCACCAAACATCAGGGATTCAGAGATTAAAAAGGTCAGCAGTCCCCAAACTCGCAGGTCTGTATGGATCTCCTCGTGGAGTTCCGTTGAGGATGGGACGACCTCATCTAGCGTCGTTTCAGGGGGATCGATCGTTGAACCTTGCATAAATTTCGTCCCTTCAGGTTACAGGAATCGTTTGATCGTTGTTCACCCCAGCATTCTGTGGATTCATGCCGTAGTCATACGGCCCGTGCGTCACCACAGGTAGCACTTCCCAGTTTTCAATCAGCGGCGGTGAACTGGTCGTCCATTCCAACGTGAGCGCATTCCAGGGGTTATCACCTGCTTTTGCCCCATTTAGCCAACTCCAGATCATGTTGATCGTGAAGGGAATGACCGATGCTGCTAGCACAAACGCGCCCACGGTGCAGAGCTGATTAATGGTGGTGAACTGTGGATCATACATCGCCACACGCCGAGGCATTCCCTGTAAACCCAGGTGGTGCATGGGCAGGAATGTCAGGTGTGTTCCTACAAAGGTCAGGGCAAAGTGAATTCGCCCCAATGTTTCGTTGGTCATGCGCCCGGTGATTTTCGGGAACCAGTGATAGATACCTGAATAAATACCAAATACAGAACCTCCAAATAACACGTAATGGAAATGCCCAACGACATAGTAAGTATCATGTACGTGTAAATCGAATGGAGCGGTTCCTAATGTGATACCATCCAACCCTCCTACCACGAACATGGATAATAAGCCGATCGCAAATAACATGGCGCTGGTGAAGCGAATCTTACCGCCCCACAACGTTGCCACCCATCCAAAAATCTTCACCCCGGTTGGCACTGCCACGATTAAAGTGGAGATGGTAAAAAACATTCGCATCCAGGGCGGCGTACCGCTGGTGAACATGTGATGTACCCAGACAAATAACCCGACGACACAGATAGTTAAACTGGAGTAAGCGATCGCTTTGTACCCAAAAATCGGTTTCCGAGCATGGACTGGAATCACCTCCGACATAATGCCGAAGATTGGCAAAATCATTAAATAGACAGCGGGATGTGAATAAAACCAGAACAGATGCTGATACAGCACAACATTGCCACCCGCCTCAGGCTTGAAAAATGAGGTACCAAAGTTGATGTCAAACAGCAGCAATACCAACCCTGCGGCCAGCACTGGAGTAGAAAGCAATGCCAGGACGGACGTGGCCAGAATTGCCCAACAAAACAGCGGCAGTTGCTCCCATCTCAGACTGGGCACTTTCAGTTTAAGAATCGTGATCACGAAGTTCACCGATCCCAAAATCGAGGAAGTTCCTACCAGCACGATCGCCAGAATCCACAGCGTTTGAGCCGTATTGGCTGTCACCAGGCTCAAGGGTGGGTAAGCCGTCCAGCCACTTTGTGATCCACCAAACAAAAAACTGAGCAACAGCAGCGCCCCCGCCGGAGGATTGAGCCAGAAGGCGATCGCATTCAGCCTGGGAAACGCCATGTCTCTGGCACCCACCATCAGCGGAATCAGGTAATTGCCAAACCCGCCGATCGCGCTGGGCACAATCCACAGAAAAATCATGATCGTGCCGTGATTGGTCATGAAGGCGTTGTACAAGTTGGGATCTAGCAAGTCGGAATCTGGCGTTGTCAATTCCACCCGAATTGCCACGGCCATCAGTCCACCAATCAGGTAGAACACAAAGGCAGTTACCAGGTATTGAATCCCAATGACTTTATGATCAATGTTGAACGTGAAGTAGTCGTACCATTTCCAGGCTTTGGGAGGTGAGTTGTGCGAACCATCGGTGACAGTTACATCACGGAAATCTTCTACTTGAGTCATAGCAATTTTTCAATGAAGGGATAAATGGGTAGATGAGTGGATGAGTGGATGAGTGGATGAGTGGATGAGTGGGGGATGCTAAAGCGAATTGGGATGGAGTTGAGTGAGTGTTTCTGCATTGATGTCGATCGCCCTGGCATAGGCTGCCAGCATTTCAGCATCTGATTGTTCCGCAGTTACGGCAATTTTTTGTTGCAAATCGCTGGATTGGGCAATCTGGTTTTCTGCCAGCCATGCATCATAGTCTTCTGGAGAATGCACAATCAGTTGTGTCCGCATACTGCCGTGGTAGCCGCCGCAAAGTTCTGCACAAACCACGGGGAACGTGCCGATTTTTGTGGCAACAAACCGTAACACGGTTGCTTGTCCCGGCAAAGCATCCTGTTTCAGGCGAAACTGGGGCACCCAAAAGGAATGAATCACGTCTTGGGCAGAAAGGTTAAGCTGCACAGCTTTGCCCAGCGGTACATGCAGTTCGCCAGTTGTCACGTTGCTATCGGGATAGTTGAACAACCAGGCATACTGTAAACCCGTGACGTTCACGACCAGATCAGCCGCACGAGCAGACTCAGCCGCTGGAGCACCAATGCCGTATTGAGGAGATGGCTCGATTGTGGGTTCTGCTGTGTCGCCTGCTGCCACCAGTGCAGCCGTCTGATGGGCTATCAGTCCGTGCTTGTGCGTTGGTGCCAGTCCACCCATCTGTTCATAAACATCTACACTGTAAATTCCTAACCCAATCACGATCATGGCAGGAATTGCTGTCCAGAGAATTTCCAGGGAGAAGTTCCCTTCGATTGGCACGCCATCGGTTTCATCTCCAGCCCGCTGCCGAAACTGAATGATAAACCAGACGATCGCCCCCTGTACTATCAGAAAAAGCGCTGTGGCGATTGTCACCATGACGTTGAAAAATCGATCGACCAACGGGGCTTGTGCAGATGCTTGTTCTGGCAATAAACCATGATGTTGACTGACCCAAAAGCTAATCAAGGTAATCATCACACCCGCAAGTAGGGTCAAAAGAGAAGCGGGAACTTGTTTCATGTGCGTCTCCCGACTGTTGACTCAATGAAAGCAATTCATGAGGTTTCTCTGCTTATACCAGAAGCTTTTATGCCTGAGGAAACCGATCTTCTCTATCGATTCAGTTCACCCTATCAGCCCTGTACTCAATTACCGAAACTGTGATGCTGCACTGGATTGAAACGAGAATTTTGAATAGGGTACAGGTATTTTTGGCCCAAAAAATGAGTACTTATGGGAAAGGGGATTAGTATTTCGGTTTCCGATTTAGTTCAGGTTGAACAATACGAAGGGTAATACCAAAGGCGATCGAAAAAATGATGGATTGATGCTGTGCAATCTGTAATCAATATTACTAAATGAATGCCTAAAATGCTTGCACTGAACATATTCTGGGCAAAGGTTAAGAAATTATTTAACCGTTTAAGTTGAACAAAACAGAAGAGCTTTTTTCCTTATAACTTTATTTACAATTGGCGATCGATCCACTTGATTGAAATCCTTGAGAGTTGCTGCTTGAGTGGCAACTCTTATCTGACTTGCGCTCACATATCACAACAGAAGATTTGGCATTGGCAATCTGGCTCAAGACTCTCTCACGCTGATTCACCGGGAGCTACCCCACTCCACTTGTCGTTAATCCGTGTAATCCTATGGCGCACACCATCACGAACCATTGTACGCAGTGTGGCGATTGTGTTCCTCAATGTCCCAAAGGTGCCATCAAATCTGAAGGCAGCGAATTATGGATCGATCCCATGCTGTGTGATGACTGTAAGGATGATGCTGTTGAACCACAATGCGTGAGTGTCTGCCCAACTGATCTACCTCCGATGCGGTTACAGGCGAAAAAAGGACGCTGCAAAACAATCGCTAGAACTTTTCCCAGCCCCGACCTATTTGCCAATGGTAAAAGTAGCCTCTTTGCTTCTGCGATCGTGGTGTGGGAAGCCTGTAATGTGCTAGCGCAGCGCCAGTCGCTCCCCTGGAAAACTGATGCAGATGGGAAACTCTGCTATGAACGCCAGGTTAATGGAGGGCGAGGAACGCTTGCTTTTCGCCTCACCCATCCCCTCGACTCAGAGCCATCTATTCCATTTGACAGCAAGACTGCTCAAGCTGAAATTGCCAGTTGGGATGTGCGAGCCGCCGGACTGCACCTGATTTATGCAGCTCACGCCATTGCGCTAGAACAGCCCTGGCAGCAGGAATTCATCATCAGCGATCGTCAAATTGAAGACTATCTGGGACTAGAGAAACGCAAGGATCTTAGCAAACTCGCCAAGCTAACCTTAATTAAAACTCTAGTTCAGCAACCCTGTAGACTTCACCTGGATATGAATTGGCTTCAACAGGGAAGTATTCACAGTTTCTCGCTAGAGCAAAGTCGCCTATGGCATTTGCTAGACATTCAGCACCACTTTCAGGAAGATGACCTGGGCTGCAAACATCTGACTGGACTGACCTTTAGAATTAGAGCAGGAATGTGGGCAAACTACTTTCTAAACCGTGACGGATATAAAAGTCGTACCGCTTTTTATCAATACGGGTTATTGCCAAAATCCCTGCTTACCACCGTGATGAGTATCTGGCAACAACACGAAGGTGCTGCTCGTATCCTGTTGTGGCTATTGTTCAAAACCAAGATGGGACAGGAACAGCGAGTTACGATACCTACCTTGATGCGGATTGCCTACGGGGAAGCAAAACTAACTCAAGCTTCTGCACAACCGGACGGACGCAAGCGATTACTCCGTGCGTTTGAAAGTGACCTGGAAGTGCTCAATCATTATGGCATCAAACCCATTTTTGACCCTGTAACCTATCCATCCGATATTCAACCCCTCTGGGTTAAGCTGGCTGATTTACCAGATGATGCAGAAGCGGCTCTAGAATTTTGGACTGAGGATGGCAATCGGAACTGTCGGCTAACGGATGCGGCTCCTAGAGGTAAGTGGAATCGCCTGATGAATGCCCGCCTGCTCTGCTTTGAACTACCAGACGATTGGCAGAGTTCTCCGACGAAGCAGTCGAAACAGAAGCGCCGCCGCAAAACACGCCACCAAGTACTCCTTCAATCCCAATTAACGCTTTCAGGACAACAAATTATCGAAGCGAGACAAAAACATCAATTGAGTCAACGTGCCCTGGCTCGTCAAATTGGCAAAAGCCAGAGCTGGGTGCGAGACGTAGAACGAGGTCGTTTTCAACCCACTACGCAAGATCAAGTACTCCTGCGTCAAGTGCTGGGGATTGGGTAAAGGAATTGTGCTGGGTCTTGTGAATGTTACACAGAGCTAAAGGCAAAGTGCAAGCATCTAGTTCTCGACGCTAAAAATGAGTTGAGGCTTAGTCGATCGCAGTTTGCCTTTCCTCACAAGTTCCCCAAATTCTTTTTTTATAAAGGAAGAAGCACAGCAGATTTCCAAGAATCAACCTATCTTCTAACGCTGCAAATGATCTTGAAACCTGCTGCCTGTAAGCATAGCTCAACCCTCACCGCCCTTTCAAGCCAGGAGGCATGAAATACTATGTTTGAGCAATGGCAGAGATTCAATGCTGGAAATTGGATAAACGAAATTGATGTGCGCTGCTTTATTCAAACTAACTACACGCCCTACGAGGGGGATGAATCCTTTCTGGTGAGTGCAACGGAGCGGACACAAACGCTGTGGAACCAGGTGACTCAACTGATGGCGCAAGAGCGAGAAAAGGGAATTCTCGATGCCGATACGGCTGTAGTTTCCACAATCACCTCCCACCGCCCTGGCTACATTAACCGAAATCTAGAGCAAATTGTGGGCTTGCAGACCGATAAACCCCTGAAACGAGCCATCATGCCGTTTGGGGGCATTCGTGTGGTAAAAACCTCCCTGGAAGCCTACGGTTATCAACTTAATCCCACCACTGAGGAAAACTTTACCCGATACCGCAAAACTCACAACGATGGTGTATTCGATGGATACACCCGCGAGATGGGTCTGGCCCGTCACTCTGGCATTATTACGGGATTACCCGATGCCTATGGTCGGGGACGAATTATTGGTGATTATCGACGAGTGCCGTTGTATGGAGTCGATCGCCTGATTGGCGACAAGAAAACCCAACTGGAATCACTGGAAGTTGACACGATTGATACCGATACGATTCGATTGCGCGAAGAGATCAACGAACAAATCAAAGCCTTATTTGAGCTAAAAGCAATGGCAGCCAGCTATGGCTTCGAGATTGGTTGCCCCGCTGCGAATGCTAAAGAAGCGGTACAGTGGCTTTATCTGGCGTATCTGGCAGCCGTGAAAGAGCAGAATGGGGCAGCTATGTCGCTGGGACGGGTATCCACGTTCCTGGATATTTATTTTGAGCGAGATTTGCAGCAGGGTATCGCCACCGAAGCCGAACTTCAAGAGTTGATTGATCAGTTTGTCATGAAGCTGCGGATGGTGCGTTTCTTGCGAACGCCCGAATACAATCAACTCTTTTCTGGCGATCCGACGTGGGTGACGGAATGCATTGGCGGCATGGGCGAAGACGGTAGGCCGCTGGTGACAAAGACAAGCTTCCGGATGCTCAACACCCTGGTTAACCTGGGCCCCGCACCTGAACCCAATCTGACTGTGCTGTGGTCAGAGCGGCTACCGCAAGCTTTCAAGCGATACTGTGCCAAAGTTTCAACCGAAACCAGTTCGATTCAATACGAAAATGATGATTTAATGCGTCCTTACTGGGGCGATGATTATGCGATCGCCTGCTGTGTCTCTGCCATGCGAATTGGCAAACAAATGCAGTTTTTTGGGGCACGGGTGAATCTGGCGAAATGTCTGCTATATGCCATCAACGGCGGCAAGGATGAAAAATCCGGTGAGCAAATTGCCCCTGCCTATGCCCCCATTACCGCTGACGACCTGGATTACACCGAGGTAATGCAGAAGTTTGATCGCATGATGGACTGGCTGGCTAAAGCCTACATCAATACGCTCAATGTGATCCACTTTATGCACGACAAATACTGCTACGAGCGGCTAGAAATGGCACTGCACGATCGCGATGTCTTCCGCACGATGGCTTGTGGCATTGCGGGACTGTCGGTTGTTGCAGATTCGTTGTCAGCTATCAAATACGCTAACGTGAAAGTCCTTCGGGATCAGCAGGGCTTGGCAATTGGCTATCAAATTGCAGGAGATTTTCCCAAATACGGCAACAATGACGATCGCGTGGATCAGATTGCAGTCGATCTGGTGAAACGCTTCATGAACAAACTGAAACAACATCAGACCTATCGCAATGCCGTTCCCACGCAATCCGTACTTACCATCACCTCGAATGTTGTTTATGGCAAGAAAACAGGCAATACACCGGATGGACGAAAAGCAGGTGAACCGTTTGCACCGGGTGCGAATCCAATGCATGGACGCGATAGCAAGGGAGCGATCGCTTCTCTGGCGTCTGTTGCCAAACTCCCCTACGCTTATGCCCAAGATGGTATCTCAAACACGTTTTCAATTGTGCCGGGAGCATTAGGGAAAACGGAGGGCGATCGCCTCACCAACCTCGTCGGGATGCTGGACGGCTACTTCCATGATGGCGGGCACCACATCAATGTGAATGTCCTAAATCGAGACATGCTGTTGGAGGCAATGGATCATCCCGAACTGTATCCCCAACTGACCATTCGTGTCTCTGGTTATGCAGTCAATTTCATTAAACTAACGAGAGAACAACAGTTGGATGTGATTAAGCGAACGTTCCACGATCGGTTCTAAATTGGTTGTTGTAGGGGAGGTGATCGCTCTTGTGAAAGTGGGAGCGATCGCCCTCAATTTTCGATTCACGATGACGATCATGCTGATCCTTTAAAGCGCAGGTAACAAATTCGCAGGTGACAAATTCTGCTCAAGTTTTAATCTCTACAACAATCTCCAATGCCAAAGGAGGCAGTCATGCAACAACCATCATCCCCTGTTGGCAATGACGGTTCCGATCGCGATCGTGCGTATGACCTGATTTTGATAGGGTCTGGGATGGGCGCGCTCACTGTTGCCAGCCTGATGGCGCAGCTACGGGGCAAACGAGTTCTGGTTTTGGAACGCCACTTCAAGGCAGGTGGTTTTACCCACGATTTCAAGCGACAGCAGTTCCATTGGGATGTTGGTATTCACTACATTGGGCAGATGGACGAAGGCTCATCAATGCGGCAGATATTTGATCTGGTGACGCAAAAGAGTGTGCAGTGGAACAAGATGCCAGAACCGTTCGAGCGGTTTATCTATCCAAACTTGACGTTTGATTTGTATGGTGATCCGAAACGATTTCAAGCTGATCTGATTTGGCAATTTCCAGAGGAAAAGCGATCGATTCAGAAGTATTTTCGAGACTTGAAGAAAGCGGCAGCGGTTCTATTTCTACATACTTTGCAGGTGAATGGGAATTGGCTGTTTAAACTAATCAGTTATCTAGCTGAACTTTGGAGCGGAATCGGGCTAGACCTAACAACACAGGATTATCTCGATCGCCATTTCACCAATCCTCAACTAAAATCACTGTTGGTTTCTCAATGGGGCGATTATGGTATTCCGCCCAGGCAAAGCCCGTTTGCAGTTCATGCAACGCTTGTCACCCACTATCTGAACGGAGGCTATTACCCAATAGGGGGTGCAGGAACGATCGCGCAAAGTGTTAAAGCAATTGTTGAAGGGCAGGATGGGCGGATTTTGCTCAATCGAGAAGTGACTGAAATTTTGATTGAGAACAATCGGGCGGTTGGAGTAAAAGTTTGCAAAGTGAATGCGTTAGCCGAGCGTGAAGAAATCTATTACGCACCTGTGATTGTTTCTGATACAGGAGCCGCAACCACCTATCTCAAGTTGATTCCAAGGACTTATCCAATTCCATTTCGAGCAGCATTGCAGCAGTTTATTCAGCAGCATTCATCCATTACTAACGTAACGCTGTATTTAGGTTTATCGAATGATCCCAAGACGCTCGGTTTTCGGGGTGAAAATCACTGGATTTATGAGGCGATGGATCACAATCAAACCTATGAGCAGCGCCAGCAGTGGATATTCAGTGGCAAAGCCCCACAATGCTATTTGTCTTTTCCATCCTTGAAAGATCCACATGCAAGGGCACACACCGCAGAAATGGTCGCCTGGGTGGATTACGACGCATTCACGCAATGGAAAACACAACCCTGGCTGCATCGCGATGGAAATTATCAGCAATTAAAAGAACGCATCAGTCAAACCCTGATTCAACAGGTCGATCGCCATTACCCAGGTTTTGCCAAGCTCGTAACCTATCATGAACTCTCAACCCCGCTCACGAATGAGCATTTCACCGGGCACTTTAAGGGCGGAATCTACGGCTTGCCCGCGATTGCAGAACGCCTTGCACCCCAAAACACTGCCTGGACAAAAGCTGAAACTCCAGTTCCCGGTTTGTATCTAACGGGTGCAGATCTGTACATGGGCGGCATTGTGCCTGCAATATTAGCCGGAATCATAACCGTGAGTTGTCTTCCGGATGGCATTTCGCTGCCACAAGTGTTTGTAACTGCGTCAAAGCAACAGAAGCGCGATCGCTTAAATAAGCCGAAGTCTACTTGACTTGCCCATTGTGAATTACACCATGATTTAAGCGGTTTTTTGTCAAATTGCTGGCATCTCATACTCATGATTATGGGACACTGTCTAATATTTCTGACATTCGCGAACCCTCTTCACAAGTTCCTCAGATTCTTTGCCTATAACCAAAGTGAAGACAAAAAAGACTCGCCCAATCACGGCTAAAGGTAGTAGCGATGCAAGTCTCACCATCCCACATCTTACGTTCCACCAGTGTTCAAGGTTATATCCATTCGATCGAAACCTGCGGCACGGTAGATGGGCCAGGAATCCGGTTTGTTATCTTCACCGCTGGCTGTCCGCTGCGTTGTCTGTATTGCTCCAATCCAGATTGCCGTTACATAGAGAACGGTCAGAAAGCGACTGTTGATGAGTTGATGGAAGAGATTCAGAAATACACCGCCTACATGAATGCCTCTGGAGGTGGCGTGACGGTGAGCGGTGGAGAGCCATTGTACCAACCACATTTTGTTGCAGAGATTTTTAGACGCTGCAAAGCATTGGGTCTTCACACGGCTCTGGATACGTCTGGATACTGTGACTTGCAGATAGCAAAACCTGTGATTGAGCAAGCCGATTTGGTGTTGCTGGATATCAAATCCTTTGAGCCTGACATTTACACCAAAGTCACCAGCGTTTCACTGGAGCCAACCTTGGCGATCGCCAACTACCTGAATCAGATCAATAAACCAACCTGGATTCGATTTGTGTTAGTTCCCGGTCTAACTGATGCAACCCACAATGTTGCAGGATTGGCTGATTTTGTGGCAACGCTGACAAATGTTGAGAAGGTAGAAATCTTACCGTTTCACAAAATGGGCGAATACAAGTGGGAGCAATTGGGCTATGAATACCAGCTCAAAGAGACGCAACCTCCCACGCCAGAGCAAGTGCAGGCGGCGCAGGCGATTTTTCGCAGTCGCGGAATCAACGTAGTCTGAATTCAATGCCCCGTCTGCTCGCATCGGGGTTATTTATTTTCACCGCCCAATGGAGATGACTATGAGAATTACCAGTTTACAAGATCTGAAAACACTGATTCAACAGGTTAAAACTGCACAGGAACAGTATGCAACCTGTTCTCAGGAACAAGTCGATCGAATTTTCAAACAAGCGGCACTCGCTGCCAATACCGCCCGTATCCCGCTAGCGAAACTAGCCGTGGAAGAAACGGGAATGGGGGTAGTGGAAGATAAGGTGATCAAAAATCACTTTGCTTCGGAATACATTTACAACAAGTACAAACACGAAAAGACCTGCGGCGTGATTGAAGTAGATCAGTCATTTGGGATTCAAAAAATTGCTGAACCTGTGGGAGTCATTGCCGGAATTATCCCAGTGACGAACCCTACCTCCACTACACTTTTCAAGGCGCTGATTGCCCTCAAAACCCGCAACGCGATTATCTTCTCCCCCCATCCTCGTGCGAAACGATCGACCGCTGCCGCCGCCAAAGTAGTGTTAGAGGCAGCGATCGCCGCCGGTGCACCCGAACACCTGATTGGCTGGATTGACGAACCCACTGTAGAACTCTCACAAGCGTTAATGCAGCATCCCGATATCAAGCTGATTCTGGCAACAGGTGGGCCGGGTATGGTGAAAGCCGCTTACTCATCGGGACATCCTTCCTTGGGCGTTGGTGCAGGCAACACGCCAGCAGTGATTGATGCCACCGCAGATATTCAAACAGCAGTCAGTTCTATTCTGCTCAGCAAGACCTTTGACAACGGCATGATCTGTGCCTCAGAGCAATCGGTAATTGTGGTGGATTCCATCTACGAACAGGTGAAGCAAGAATTCATCGATCGCGGCGCTTACTTCCTATCTCCCGAAGCGAAAGTGAAAGTAGGTGATGTACTACTGAAAGACGGGCATTTGAATCCAGCCATTGTCGGACAATCGGTAGGAACGATCGCCCAACTGGCGGGGATTGGTCTGGTTTGTCTGGAGGATCAGAGTCAGCAGCGCAGACAAAGCGAGAGCCTCAATCCATTACCCTGCACTCTGCCCAAAGTGTTGATTGCTGAGGTCGAAGCGATCGGGGTTAGCGAACCGTTTGCCTACGAAAAACTATCACCTGTGCTGGCGATGTATCGAGCCAGCAGCTTTCATGATGCGGTGCAGAAAGCAGAACAACTGGTAGAATTTGGAGGACAGGGACATACCTCTGTGCTGTACATCAATCCAGCAAATTGGGATGACATTGCCTATTTCAAGCACGCGGTCAAAACATCACGGGTGTTGATTAATACTCCGTCTTCTCAAGGGGCGATCGGCGACCTCTACAACTTCAAGCTTGATCCATCCTTGACGCTGGGCTGTGGCACCTGGGGCGGTAACACGGTATCCGATAATGTCACACCCCATCACCTGCTCAATATCAAAACCGTGTCCGAGCGGCGGGAAAATATGCTGTGGTTCCGCGTACCACCGAAAATCTATTTTAAGTCTAGCTGTCTACCTGTAGCGTTGCGTGAGTTAGCCGGTAAACAGCGGGCCTTTATCATCACTGATAAACCCTTATTCGATCTAGGTTTGGTTGACAAACTAACCACCGTTTTGGATGAGATCGGAGTCAAACATGATGTCTTTCATGATGTCGAACCTGATCCAACTTTGACGAATGTCAACAAAGGCTTAGAGTTACTGCGGAGTTATCAACCGGATGTGATTATTGCGATCGGCGGCGGTTCTCCGATGGATGCAGCAAAAGTTATGTGGTTGATGTATGAACATCCAGAAGTAGAGTTTGAAGGCTTGGCAACCCGGTTCATGGATATTCGCAAGCGGGTGTATGAGCTACCGCCTCTGGGACAGAAAGCCCTGCTGGTGGCAATTCCTACGACCTCCGGTACAGGGTCAGAGGTGACACCGTTTGCTGTTGTCACTGATGAGAAAGCAGGCATCAAATATCCTCTGGCGGATTACGCCCTCACGCCGAGTATGGCGATCGTCGATCCAGAACTGGTGCTGAATATGCCCAAAAAATTGACGGCTTATGGCGGCATTGATGCGTTGACCCATGCCCTGGAATCTTATGTCTCTGTGCTAGCGACTGAATTTACAGAAGGGTTGGCGCTGGAAGCGATCGCCCTCCTCTTCCAGTATTTGCCTCGCGCCTACAACAAGGGTGCAACCGATCCAGAGGCACGGGAGAAAGTTCACTATGCCGCGACGATCGCTGGCATGGCCTTTGCCAATGCTTTCCTGGGTGTCTGTCACTCCATGGCGCACAAATTAGGCTCAACCTTCCATGTGCCGCACGGATTGGCGAATGCTTTGATGATTTCCCATGTGATTCGCTACAATGCCACCGATATTCCCTTCAAGCAAGCGATCTTCCCACAGTACAAGTATCCTCATGCTAAAGAACGCTACGCCCAGATTGCCGATCATTTGCGCCTGGGTGGAGATACGCCGGATGAAAAAGTAGAACGGTTAGTGGAGGCGATCGAACACCTGAAACATCAGCTTGAAATTCCTCGCACTATCAAAGAAACCCTGTCCGATGATGAACAGAATTTCTACAGCAAAGTAGAACAGATGGCAGAACAGGCGTTTGATGATCAATGCACAGGCGCAAACCCCCGCTATCCACTAATCCAGGATTTGCAGGAGCTTTACACGCTGGCGTATCTGGGTTGCCGAACGGAATCAGCGCTCTATTACCAGCCCGAAACGGTGCCTGTCCTGGCATAATGAATTCTGGTGCAACTTATGCAAATTCCCATGTCCTCTGCGTCTGACCGCACCTGTGATAGTTTGCGCAGCGCTGCGCAACAACTCTATCGTTCAGAACACCGTCCGCTAGATGCTATCTTTGCACCCAAATCAGTCGCCGTGATTGGCGCAACCGATCGACCCGGTAGCGTCGGGCGAATTGTGTTATGGAATCTGCTCAGTAGTTCCTTTGGGGGCACGGTTTACCCGGTCAATCTCAAACGGCATAGCGTTCTGGGTATTAAAGCTTATCCTACTATTGCCGATGTTCCAGAAGCTGTGGATTTAGCCGTGATTGCAACGCCTGCATCTACCGTTCCGAGCGTAATTCAGGATTGTGTAGATGCCAATGTGAAAGGGGCGATCGTGCTTTCTGCTGGATTCAAAGAGATCGGTGCAGCCGGGATTGAACTAGAACACCAGATGCGCGAACAACTGCAACGGGGTAAGCTACGGCTGATTGGGCCCAATTGCCTGGGGGTGATGAATCCTATCACCGGATTGAATGCTACATTTGCTAATGCGATGGCGCGTCCTGGTAATGTTGGCTTTATCAGTCAAAGCGGTGCGCTCTGTTCTGCCATTTTAGATTGGAGCTTTCGAGAAAATGTAGGGTTCAGTGCCTTTATCTCGATCGGCTCCATGCTGGACGTGAATTGGGGAGACCTGATTGACTACCTGGGAGATGACCCCAACACCCACAGCATTGTGATTTACATGGAGTCGATCGGCGATGCCCGTTCCTTCCTGTCCGCCGCCCGAGAAGTGGCCCTGACCAAACCGATCATCGTTCTCAAGGCCGGTCGAACCGAAGCCGCTGCTCAGGCTGCCACATCCCATACAGGAGCCTTAGCTGGAAGTGATGCGGTTTTGGATGCGGCATTTCGTCGGTGCGGGGTGCTGCGGGTAGATTCCATCTCTGAACTGTTTGATATGGCAGAGGTGCTGTCCAAGCAACCTCGTCCCCAGGGCCCACGCCTGACAATCATCACAAATGCCGGCGGCCCCGGTGTGCTAGCTACCGATGCCTTACTCCAACATGGGGGAAAACTGGCCCAGCTTTCACAGGAAACCATCACCGCCCTCAATCAGCAGCTTCCCTGCTTCTGGAGTTACCAAAATCCGATCGATATTTTGGGCGATGCCGACCCAGACCGCTATCAGCAAGCCATCCAGATCGCTGCCCAGGACTCCGAAAGTGATGGACTACTGGTGATTCTGACACCGCAGGCGATGACTGATCCAACTCACACCGCAGAACGATTGAAGACATGGATTGAACATCGAAGTTCACATCAACTGGCCAAACCGATTCTTGCTAGTTGGATGGGGGATGCCGATGTGAGCCAGGGGGAATTGCTGCTCAATCAGGCTAGTGTTCCCACCTATCGCTTTCCTGATACGGCGGCTCGTGTCTTTAGCTATCTGTGGCAATTCAGCTACAATCTGCGCGGTATCTACGAAACTCCGGTTCTACCAACCGACAGAGCATCAGAAACCCCCGATCGTCCCCTGGTTGCAGCCGTCATTACTGCGGCGCGACAGGCAAATTGCACAATTCTCACTGAAGCGGAATCGAAACAAATTTTAGCGGCATACGGTATTCCAGTGGTGCAAACCTGCGTTGCTACCAGTGAATCCGCAGCGATTGACTGTGCCGCAGCGATCGGTTATCCAGTGGTTCTCAAACTGTTCTCCAAAACTATCACTCATAAGACTGATGTGGGAGGCGTACAACTCAATCTGGTTGATGCAGAAGCTGTGCGACGAGCCTATCAGACTATTGAAACTTCTGTATCTGAAAAAGCTGGAGCCGAACACTTTTTAGGTGTAACGGTACAGCCAATGGTGCAGTTAAATGGCTATGAGTTGATTATCGGCAGCAGTCTCGATCCTCAGTTTGGCCCCGTGCTGCTGTTTGGTTCTGGTGGAAAACTGGTCGAAGTGTTTCAGGATCGAGCGATCGGTCTGCCGCCTCTCAACTCGACCCTGGCACGACGGTTAATGGAGCAGACACACATTTATAAAGCGCTGCAAGGGGTACGAGGACAACGACCAGTCGATCTGGATGGGCTTGAGCAACTGTTAGTGCGATTCAGTCAACTTGTGGCAGAACAGCGCTGGATTAAAGAGATTGACATTAATCCGCTGCTGGTATCTCCAATGGGAACAAATCGCGATTCGTCCCTCTTAGCATTGGATGCCCGCATTGTGTTACACGATCCAGCCATTCGCGCAGATCAGCTTCCAAAGTTAGCGATTCGCCCCTATCCTACCCAATACGTAACTCCCTGGCAGTTCAAGGATGGCACTGAAGTGATTATTCGTCCAATTCGTCCTGAGGATGAACCATTCGTCGTTCAGTTTCATCAAACATTGTCAGAGCAGAGCGTTTATTTTCGCTATTTTCACCTGATCAAACTGAGTCAGCGGATTGCTCACGATCGCCTCACCCGCATTTGTTTCATTGATTATGATCGGGAAATGGCACTGGTTGCAGATTGTCAAAATCCTGAAACTGGAACCCATGAAATTCTGGCAATTGGACGACTCAGTAAACTGCACGGAACCAACACAGCAGAATTTGCCATGCTGGTCAGCGATCATATCCAGAGACAGGGTTTAGGAACAGAGTTGCTGAAACGACTGTTGCAAGTGGGACGAGATGAGCAACTCGATCGGATTACAGCAGAAATTCTCTCTGATAACTCCGGAATGCAGCGAGTTTGCGAAAAATTGGGTTTCCATATCTCTCGCACCGCAGATCCTTCAGTTGTGAAAGCGGAAACTCAGCTATAAGTTTCAACTCCGCTCTCCTCAATTATTTGACCGTTAAAGACAACCCTTGAGAACCAGGAATCATACTTATGCTAACCACTTCTCCAACATATTGAACAGAGCCATTGAGGGATCAAGCAACGCTACTATTCCACGTTAGGATTTGGAGCGTTTGAGTCAGCACAGCATTTTTTGAGCTGAACAGCGCTTAGCTTTTTGCCTTGTCGTTCTAACTGCCGATACAGGCTAAAGGCTGCGACTCGATCGTCACCAAAATCAAAACGAGCTTTGGTTTGAATTTATAGAAGTAACTTGAGGAACTTGTGAGGAATACAAAAGTGATATTTAGCTGATCAAGATTGATCCTCAGCAGGTTTTTGCCACACACTCCTCTACAGTAAACAAATCCAGGGTAGTGGACTAGACCTGTGGAAATGAGATAATCAAAGGGTTGTCTAGCCGAAGCTTTTGAAATGGTGCTTGAACCAGTTCTTTGTCCTAGCTGTAGCAGTGATGAGGTAGTGAGACATGGGCGATCGAGTGAAGGCAAACAACGTTATAAGTGCCGCAATCGAGAGTGTTGCCGCTCCAGTTTTATTCGTGACTATAGCTACCGAGGATATCTGCCCCAAGTCAAGCAACAAATCACAGAGATGGCACTCAACGGCAGTGGCACTCGTGACACCGCTCGGGTACTCAAGGTTAGCCGCACCACTGTAACGGAAACGTTAAAAAAAAGATCGTCACCTGAAGTCGGTGAATGAAGCCCGTTTAGCAGCCCTGGAACCGACCCAAACGATCGTTCATCTCTGCCAATGGCAGGACTTAGAGGCAGAAGCTGACGAGATGTGGAGTGATGTCAAATCAAAGCAACAACAACGGTGGTTGTGGCATGCGATTGACCATGCTACCGGGGAAGTCCTTGCCTATGTCTTGTCCCATCATCAGGATAGTGCTTTGCTGGAACTCAAAGCCTTGTTAGAACCGTTTGGCATCATGCAGTTCTACACCGATAATTGGGGTGCGTATCAACGGCATCTTGAACCTGCGTTTCACACGGTTGGTAAAACCAATACTCAAACGATTGAGCGCAAGCATCTCACTTTGCGAACAAGGATTAAGCGATTAGCACGCAAAACCATTTGCTTTTCTAAGTCCATCTGGTTGCATGATGTGGTCATTGGGTTATTCATCAACCGCTACGAGTTTGGTTTGGATATTTGAACCTCATCCACAGGTCTAGTCCACTACCGAAAATATTCCGTATCAGTTTCTAAAAAATAGATTTCTAACAGTGTGCCTATGCACGTTTTTCCCGTTTCATGTCGCCGACTCGGTGCCACAATTTCTAATACTCCATCCAAGTAATTCACCCGGTAGTCCAGGCTGTCCCCAATTTCGCCAACAGCGCCTCGTACTGCGCCCAGGTGACGTTAGAAATGGTGCGTCGTTCTTCGGGATCGTCCAGTTGCCAGTCTTGAGCCAGGTTATTGAGTAGCAGTATTGTCCTTCACCGTTTCCGATTTACCCGTATTTTAAACTTGTATTTCAATTAGCAAGTAGCAGCGCAGTCTTCAGCAGGGCCATTTACTGGGGTGGGGGTAGATGGGGTGGAGTTGGGACGATCGCGCGGCTAAGCAAAGTTTTCTAATTTCATGCTTGATTGCTGGCGCTTCTAAAACTGAAAGGTTGTTTTGAGAGTGGCAATCACGGCAGCAGGACAGCCACACTACGTTAGGTGTGAGCATCGGGATGAGCCAAGTAATCGACATAAACGGCTACATCAATGAGGAGCGCCCCTGCTGTCGCTGCTGCCTTCGCAGCGTTTACTAGACCTCTTGTATATTAGTTTTTGTGGGGGCGAAGCCCCCACAAAAACTAACCTTAAAAACCTAATTTGCAAGAGATTTACTCTTCGGTTGCATTCTTGAAAACCATCGGTTCAGCGGGTTGAAACTGCGCTGACGTTTCGCCTGCATAGATTGCGCCATCGGTGAGCGTCAGTTTTTTGACCGGGCTACCTTCGCTGAAATCCATCTTGGCAAGATCGACCCAAAAAACGTTAGGGCTATGGGTTGATTCAAAGAAATAACGCCTGTTGGTTTGATCCGAAACCGTTCGCCAAAGGGTATCAGCAATATTGGGTTGCCCAGGAATCGTAATCCCAAATGGAACAGATACATTCCGCATCACTGAAAATACAGCACCAACGCCTTCAGTTGCATCCGCAGTTCTCGTTATCTCATTGATGTAGTAAGAAGCCCGGACAAATCGATCGGCTGCTCGGTTGGTACCCGGTAGCATTGTCTGCCCCCCAATTTGCTGCCAATATTGATTCAGCGCCAACTGCTGGTCGAAGACCGGAGAGTTAGTCATCACCTGGTAATCCCGACTGTGATGAATCACCAGTTCACCCTCAATATACTCAAAGATAGCTGAATCACCCGTTGCATCCGAAATCGACAGATGGGCGGTTCCGGCGTGACCATCTGGCGACATGATGGGCATCACGTAAAAGGGTGCTTGCTCCATTGCTGTGACTGCCTCAGCCACGGTGGCAAAGTTGTCCAGCATGTACTGTGTCCACAGAGACAGGGAGAGCGGCTGGCGAGCATCGTTGGCGGCTGGAGTGGGGTATTCGGTTTCTGCCAGATACAGCATGTTGGCAACGAGTCCTTTCTCGTTCATGCCGTCTGCAATCGCAATATCCTAAATTGCGGTTCCTACACTGCCATATTTTGAAGTCCAGCGAATCGAATTTGATCCGGCTGCACCATCGCGTTCGATGCCACGCGGAAACGCCCAAAGATTGCTGCCCATATCGTTAAACCAGTCCATCGTGCGTCCGGCAATGACCAGATTGTCTAGCCCCAGATAGACCGCACGACTACAGGCCAGAGCGCTGGGCATCAGCCCCACAAACAAAGTTATCAACGCGGTCAAAGAATTGAACAGAGTACGGAAGTATGAACGGAAATTCAAAGTAGATTGCAGCATAGATAGAATTCTGAGTAATCAAATTGACAATAGAGTGAATAGATATCCTTCTGTGGCTAAACTCAACAATGTCCAGGTAGACTATCGCCTTCAATTCCATTAATCGCCAAAAATGACAGCATCTGGAATTTCATAGCGCTCCTGTCCAATCCGAATAATATTGAGATCGCCCTGCTTTTCGGCACTGAATTCACCAGGGTCTGCCTCGCTTCTGTCATATCCGATCGCATGACCATTCTCAAAGAAAATCACGCGAGTTCGTCCATCTGGCATCGTTACCGTCACGGTTCCATTTCCATTTCCTTCACGGGTTACACCAAAGGGACAAGACCCGGTTGGTTGTCCTACATCGATCGAGCAGGGAATATCACCCGTTGCATTGTAATTAGTCCCTGAAACTAATGCATCATTCTGATTGGCGCTAACACCAGAAGAATTGTCACCAATGGTCATCTCCAGGCGATAGTTTGCCACCTCGTTCCGACGGGCAGCACTTCGCATCATGTAAACCCGAATTGTGTAGTTGCCGCTTTCGCGTAGAACTCCCTCATACTGGTTCTCGTTGATCGATCCATTAAAAATAGCGACCTCGGTTTCACCAGGTTCCAGAATATTGAAGTAATTGGCAGTATTGTCGGTTGCCATGCTGACATTCATGGACTGGCCTGCCTGGGCGTTAAGCACATAGTCTACAGTTTCGTAGCCCGTAATGGTGTCCTCAATGACGGCACTGCTGGCATTCTGCTCAAACTGAACCTGCTCAGAACGAATATCGCTTTGGGCAAATACCAGGGGTGATGAAAAGAGAATCAATGCGGTGATAAAAAGGGGGATAGGAAATTTTGGATAGCTCATGATAAATCCTCCAATTTTGAGCGAATTTTACGAGGAATAGTCAGGAGATGCTTGCTGTATCAGCCTCTCGATCGAGTGAAGCTGCAAGCAGTATTTCGATCGCCTTCATTCATTGCTCCTCAACACCCAACGCCGCTGGAATAGCAGCAATTGCCAGTCTGTCCTCTACTGTTTGTAAACTGTTGTGCCCTCTTTAATCGTTTCCAGCACTTCAATGTCGCGGATGCTCATTGGATCGATCGTCAGCGGATTGTCCGATAGAATCGCAAAATCGGCTAGTTTGCCGACTTCGATCGAGCCTTTCTGGTCTTCTTCAAAATGCTGATAGGCAGCCCAGATCGTCAGGGCTTTCAGGGCTTCCAGAGGAGTCAGACATTGGTCTTCTCCCAGCACAAAGTCAGTGCGGGTGCAGCGGTTGACGGCTGACCAGATCGTGCGGGTGGCGTGAGGCAAAACCACAGGGGAGTCGGTGTGAATCGTCACTTTCATGTCTCGGTTCAATGCCGATCGCGTTGGCGAAATACGGGCGGCTCGCTCGGGCCCAAGAGTGACTTCTCGATGCCAGTCGCCCCAATAAAAGACATGGGCCGGGAATAGAGCCGGGAACATTCCCAATTCTTTCATCGCATCCAGCTGATCTTCCCTCACCGTCTGACCATGAATCAGCGTCGTGCGACGATCGCGCAGTGTGCCGTTGGCATCGCCCTTGCCATACTTCTCCGTTGCCTTCTGCGTCACCATGATGAACTGATCGATACCAGCATCTCCATTCGCATGTCCAATGATCTGCATATTGTGCTGGTAGGCGCTGTCCACCAGATTCATTGCCTGTTCCTCGGTATAAACCCCATATCCTTTGTAGTCGGCGGGTTGCCCTTCCGGTGGTTTGTAGTAAGGCTGGGATAACCAGGCGGTGCGTCCCTGGGGTGAGCCATCAAAAGTCAGCTTACCTCCGGCTAATCGCAGGCGATCGGTATAGGTACGGCTGACCTCCCAGGTGTGAAGATCGGGATGAACCAGATAATCGACATAAACCACGACATCAATGGCAAGCGTCCCTGCGGTTGCTGCCGCCTTCAACACTTCATACACGCCCCTGGTAGCGCGCCCCTCCTGAGCCGTGGTAAACCCATAGCGAGCATAAATTTCGGTTCCCTTTCTGGCGAAATTGAGCGGCGCGTCTGGGCTAACCTTGGCGGTCTTTGCCACGGCAGAAAGCGCCAGATAAGCAGCGTTTTCTTCTAAAACTCCATCGGGTTCGTTGCTGCCAGCCTGACGACGAATCACCCCTCCAGGCGGGTTGGGGGTGTCAGCAGTGATGTTGATGATCTCCAGGGCTTTGCTGTTGACAGCGCCCAAATGTCCAGACTGGTGGATTACACAGATCGGTAGCTCAGTAGAAACTTCATCCAGATCAAAGCGAGTCGGGTGGCGGTTCTCTTGCAGTTGCGAGTCATCGTAGCCGTTGCCAATAATCCATCCCACATCAGCAGCTACAGGGTTTTGGCTCCACTCTCGCAGCTTTTCCTGCAGTTTGGCAATGCTATCCACAGTGCCATCCGGGGGAGGTAAGAGATCGGCAACCGATGCCGCCACACCTTGCTGGAACACATGCCCATGCGGGTCAATGAATCCGGGAACGATCGTCTTGCCCTGGAGATCAAAAATCTGGGTGGTGCTTCCCTTCAACGCCTCAATAGTGCGACGATCGCCGACCGCCAGAATTTTACCGTCCTTGACCGCAACGGCTTCTGCGGCAGGTTGATTATCGTTAACTGTAACCACAGTCGCATTGATGTAAATGGCATCGGCAAAGACGTTGTTTGGTGCAAGTTGAAGTTGCGCAAGTTGGGATTGTGGATGCAATGGCGTCGGCATCGCTTCAGCCTTATTTCCGAGCGCAACAGTCGTTACAAAGGAACCTGCTCCCAGCAGAAACATGCGGCGGGGCATTGTGAATGCTTCTGCTAAAAGCGTTAAAGCGGGATTACAACAGGGACAGATGGCGGAATGTTGCGGCTGAGGATTGTTTGAATAAGACATTACAACATAGAATTCTTTACTTTAATGGTAGGTAATCGTATCACACGCCTTTCAGGAAAAGTATCGCAAGCCAGGAATGACCTTTGAGAATACGCTGCAAACCAACGGCACGTTACTGAATGATGAATGGTGCGAATTCTTTAAACAGAACAATTATCTGATTGGGTTGAGTCTGGATGGCCCCCAGAAATTACATGATGCCAATCGAGTCGATAAGGGAGGCGGTGGCACGTTCGATCGCGTCATGCGCGGACTGCGACTGCTGCAAAAACATGGCGTGGACTACAACATTCTCACAACCGTTAATCGTGTCAATGCCGATCATCCTCTGGAGGTTTATCGCTTTTTGCGCGATCAGGTGAAAACAGATTGGATTCAGTTTATTCCCGTTGTAGAACGCCTGAATGAAAGCGGCGATACCCTCTACCAGGCTGGAACGATGGTATCCGATCGCTCGGTTCTTTCGGAACAGTTCGGCAATTTCTTAATCACCATTTTTGATGAATGGATTCGGTATGATGTCGGTAAGGTCTTTGTCCAAACCTTTGAAGCTACGGCTCGGAGTTGGATGGGGTTGCCTTCAGGAATGTGTGTGTTTGCTCCTACCTGTGGTCATGGCGTAGCACTGGAACACAATGGCGACCTCTATTCCTGCGATCACTTTGTCGAGCCAGATTATCTGCTGGGCAACATTCAGGAGACGCCCATGGCGGAATTGGTGGGGAGCGATCGGCAGTACAACTTTGGGCGAGACAAGTTAAGGTCGTTACCCAAATATTGCCGCGAATGCGACGTTCGATTTGCCTGTCATGGAGAATGTCCCAAAAATCGGTTCCTGCCCACACCCGACGGAGAACCGGGACTCAACTATCTCTGTGCTGGATACAAAAAATTCTTTCAGCATGTGAACCAACCGCTTCAGGTGCTTGCCACCTTGATGCGTCAGGGCAGACCCGCCTCCGACATCATGACCTGGTACGCGATGCAGGACAAAGCCGTCAAGGCGCAGCAACCGCCACCAGTCACAGCAGGGAAATCAGGGCGATCGAAACCACAAGGGTTTGGAGGACACAAAATGCTGTGATTTTCCCTTAGTTCTACCCGGTCATCTGCCGTCAAGATGCCTGCTTCTAACATGCGGTGATACTCCTCCACAGTCCAGGCTCGAACCTTGGTCAGCGCCATGTTCCGTTTCTCCTGCGCCATGTTCACCCATGATAGCAAGTATGGCATTTTCATATCTCATGCTTAGAAGTTCATATCTCTCTCTTATTTCCTCGACCTATGGTTAGGGACAATCCAGCGAATCTATCCTCCGATCGCATATGTCAAATTCCTTACCTAGTTGGCATAATACATCGACTAAACAAACGATTCTGGAGTTTGTAGCAGCAGTGACCACCGCAGGGCAGCCAGACTTTGTCCCGCCAGCAGAACGCATTGCCACCTTTGACAACGATGGCACTTTATGGTGCGAACGCCCGATCCAAATTCAAGTGTTTTTCCTGAACGATCGCATCAAAAGCATGGCAGCAGAGAATCCCACCTTAGCCATACAACAACCGTTTAAGGCGATCGTGGAACAGGATTGGGAAACCCTGACAACCTTCGGTAAAAAGGAGTTGCTAATTTTATTTTTCAGTTCCCACACGGCAATGACCCCAGAGGAATTCGCTCAACTTGCTCAAATCTGGTTTGAGTCAGCCACCCATCCTCGCTTCAAACGACTGTTCAAACAATGCGTCTTTCAACCAATGGTGGAACTACTGGATTACTTGCGAGCGAACGATTTCAAAACCTTTATTGTGACGGGGGGAGGAATCGAATTTGTCCGCACGATCGCCGAAGAAATTTACGGAATCCCACCAGAACAGGTGATTGGCAGCAGCAGCAAAACTCGCTTCGAGTGGCGAGAAGATCAACCGAATTTAATCAAGTTGCCAGAGTTGAATAGTTTTGACGATCGCGAAGAAAAGGTGAATAACATTCATCTGCACATTGGTCGTCGTCCTATCCTGGCAGTGGGTAATTCCGATGGCGATTTGGCAATGATGCAATATACAGCAGCCGGATCAGGTCGTCGCCTGACCTTGTTACTCCACCACAATGATGTGGAACGGGAAGATGCCTACGATCGTGATTTTCGCCTCAGTCCATTGACGATCGCCCTGGATGAAGTACCCAAGCTAGGAGGCAGAATCATTAGCATGAAGCAGGATTTTGCTCAGGTATTTCCAGAATCACGGGCATAATAGAAACTCATTGCAACCACTTCTGGGTTTTAGCATAGAGCAGACCTCCGATCCCAAATAAAGTCATCACCCCTAGCAAAGCAGGATATGCCCACACAATCTTCAATTCAGGCATATACTCGAAGTTCATGCCGTAGAGTCCCGTGAGAAATTGCAGTGGTAAGAAAATAGCAGAGATAATGGTCAGGCGATTAATCACTCGACCCAAGTTGCTGTCAATATTACCGCGCTGAATCTCTATGAGTTCAGACATCCACGTTTGTAAAGACTGGTATTCCTGCAACAGATCATCAATCTGTTTCATTAATTCCTGATTGAATAGCACCGCCACTTCATGACTGATCCACTGCATCTCTCCATGGGCAACCTTCAAGAATAAGGCTTTCACCCGTTGCAAATTATGCCGACCCAAGCGAGTTGATTGTTTCAAGGTGGCAATATTTCGGTGAGTCGATTCGTTACCAGCATTTTCCAAAACAATATCTTCCAGCTTTTCTAGCTGCAATGAGATCTGATCAAACACAGTGTAATAGTTATCGATAATTCCTTCAAAGATTAAGTACAGCAGGTAATCAACTGGTTTTCCTTGGATCTCGATCGGTTGCTGCTGAATGCTGTCAACGATCGATTCAAATAGAGCCAATTGGGAAGATTCAAATGTCAGGAGAAAATTGCTTCCCAGAGCATAACTGCCGCGAATTTCTCTCAATCGAGACTGGTGCGGATGATGAGTCAGCAATTCATAATTGGTAAACAAGCAATCGTCGATATCTTCATCAAATCCCAGTGGATGCCCCCTGAGAATCCTTTCCACACGGACGGATTTAAGCCCAAAACACTCACTGATCTGAATCACTGCATTGCGATCACGTACCCCCACACATCGTAGCCAGATATTTTGGGTACGATCCACGCGGTGAAGGATAGCATCTAACTGTGAACTGGTGAAGGCACTAAACGTATTCGACGAGAACGTGATCAGCGTAAAAGAGACGAGAGGTGAAGCTGCCATAAGTGCCCTGAAAATCGCTATTGCCAGGGAAGGATGAATAGAACGGCAACAAATGCGATCAATCCATAGAGGGTAATAGAACCAACCAGAATGCTCGTGTTCAAGATGGACGGGGGGCGATCGCAATAGTCTTGTCGTTCTAGGGATTGGATTTCTGCTCGATAGGCAATGATCATCAGTACCAACAGAAAAATGCCTGAGCCGATCGTAGTCAACCCAATCAGACGAGCTCTATCCAAGCTAAATGCCTGATTCTGATCAGGAAAAGCCTGATGTAAAGCAGTCAAGAGACCATCAAATCCAGCACCAAACCCAATGATGCCCAAACAGTTTTGAATCCAACTGGTCAGGGTTCGTTCGGCAGCTTCACGATTGCGCTTTATCGCCAATTCAGTCGTGTCATTGGTGGGTCTGTGGGAAACCAAACTCATCACCTCCTGTCATTCGTGTCACGTATCTATGTGACAGCTTTGTATAAAATGCCAATAAAGGCAATTAAACCAATACCAATTAAGCCCGTTGCCACCATTAAACCTAAAGAGCGACGAGGTGTATAAAAATAATCTGTATTGCGTCGAATATGCTGGAGTTCCCGACGATGCTCGGTCGCCGCTACTACGATGGCATAGACCCCCAATCCAATAAACGCCAGACCCAAAATGCGGCTCAAGTGTACCTGATTAATATCCTGAACAGCCTGAAAACTTCGGATGGCACTAACCCTTAGTGGTGCAGAAAACTCAAAGTAGTCTCATCATGAGAATCTAACAACTTTGGAGAATTCAATCCGGCAATCTAA
>PVWD01000235.1 GCA_003003615.1 filamentous cyanobacterium CCP2
GGAGTGGGGAGTGGGGGTCGGAGGAATTTGCATCCTGATCTCGAATCTCTGATCCCTGATCTCGCAAATAACATCGGTAAGGCTGAATGGGATCAATTTGGCTGCCACCGACTTCTCGCCAGTCGGGATTGGGGTGATCGGAACTGGGAATGGGGCGACAGCGTTGGGCTTGGGAAGGTGCAAGGACAATGAACTTGATTCCTTCTTTGATTAAGGCTTCGAGCGTGGCATAATCAACGGCTGTTTCAGCGAGCCACATGCCTTCGGGATCACGCCCAAACCGCGATCGAAAGTCGGCTTTGCCCCAGCGAATTTGGGTGTATTTGTCTCGCTCACTGGCGAGGGGCATGATGATATGGTTATACACCTGAGCGATCGCATTTCCATGGCCATTCAAGCGTTCACAACTTTTGCGATCGGCCTCAATGATGCGTTGATACACTTCGACATCGTGGCGTTCTAGCCAGCTAATCAGCGTTGGCCCAATGTTGAAGCTGAGATACTCAAAGTTATTCACGATCCCAATCACTTCTTCGCGATCGTTTAGAACTCTGGCGAAGGCGTTGGGGCGGTAACACTCGTAGTGAATCCGTTCATTCCAGTCGTGAAAGGAAGCGGCACTGGGCTGGCGTTCAATGCAGTTTAGGTAAGGATTTTCGCGAGGCGGTTGATAGAAATGTCCATGGATTGTGACGTAGATCCCCATTGCGGTGTTCAGGGGATCAGCCATTTGCAAACCGTTGTCACCAGGATGAAAACCGTTGGATGAGGAATGGGGATCATGCTCAATGGATACGTTGTTTGGAGAATGCTGAAAGCTTGCAGAACCTAAACGATGCTCGGATGCAGTCATGAAACCTTTCCTGATTGTGGGTGGAGGAGATCAAAAAGGAGGGTTGCAAATTACGTTATGAAATGCTGACGTTGTTAAATAAAACGATTAAAGAGGGATGGAACGGAATTTAAAAGAGAAACGACCCTGAAAAGCGGCGCGATCGGTGGGATCAGTACTTAGACTTTACCTTGGGAACAATGATTCTATGGCGACTCAAAGCAAAGCAGCATGCTTGAACTCTGTCAGATGGTCTGCTAGCTTGAATGGCATCTGTCACCCAGAACGAAGACGTAAATTAAACAGATTACATTCCAAAAGTAATTGCTAAAGATCACAAAATTTCTGTGGGCAGATGTAGAGAGAATCACCGCTTGGACAAAACAAATACGCTGAGTGGGAAACGAGTATGTCATGCATCAGATTCATTTGAAGCTGGAATGACGAATGTCACACTGAATCCTAGCTCATCTGGAGCAATTCTGCAATTCGTTAGTAAATGTTAAGATTTTCAAAAAAATATTTCCCTAAAAGCACTCAATTCATTGGCTGTGGCCCAGGAATGGGGCAGTAAGGGCGATTACTCTTTTAAGGTTGCGAATTTACAAAGTTGCGAATCGAGATGTAAAGAGTGCATCCCACTTTTGCATTTCCATGACAAATCGCTCACTGGAAGGCAAGATGCCTGCGCTACGGAAATCGCTCCATTTGCATCAATGGGATGCTCCCGATGTAAATCGCCCCTACCGTTAATGACCGGGTTGAATGACTGGGCTAAATGACTAATCTGAATTGAATTCCCGCCAAGGTTAGCTGGCCTTAACCAGGTGAAGCACTGCTCCCAGTCCGGCCCCCATTTCTTCAGGGGTGATCTTGCCGTCTTTGTTGGCATCCAGGGCATCAAATACGGCATCCGATCCCAACCACTCTTCACGAGTGATAAAGCCGTCCCCATCTAAGTCGTAGATATGGAACATATCCTCTGCGGCATGGCTCAGCGTTTCGTTACTGCTTAAATGGGCTAAGCGATTTGCCAGCAGTTGCTCCAGGTTTTCGAGGGCCTTGGTGAAGCCCTTGATCCCCTCGTCTAGTTTTTCGGAAGCCATCCGATCGTCTGCATGCATCCGGTCGAAGGTGTCTTTGTCTATGGAAATTTTTTCCATGTCCATTGCGGCAGCCTTTTCGGGATCAAGCTTACGCGGCAATTCTCCTTCTGTGGCCAGTAGTTCAGCCAGCAGGCCAGGGGAAATCGTTAATAGATCGCATCCTGCCAATTCGGTGATCTCACCCAGGTTACGGAAGCTGGCTCCCATGACCTCGGTGGCATAACCAAACTTCTTGTAGTAGTTATAGATTTTGGTAACGGACAAAACGCCGGGATCTTCCTCTGGAGGGTAGCCGTCCCGTCCTGTATCTTTTTTATACCAGTCCAGAATCCGTCCGACAAAAGGCGAGATCAGCGTGATCCCCGCCTCAGCACAGGCGATCGCCTGATGAATGCCAAACAGCAGCGTCAGGTTACAGTGAATTCCTTCTTTTTCCAATACTTCTGCGGCTTTGATCCCTTCCCAGGTAGAGGCAATTTTGATCAAAATTCGATCGCGAGAAACCCCAACTGCTTCGTATTGGGCAATCAGTTCGCGAGCAGTGGCGATCGTTGCTTCTGTGTCATAGGATAGCCGTGCATCCACTTCGGTAGATACTCGACCTGGAATAATTTCCAGAATTTTTAGTCCAAAGGCAACGGCCAACCGCTTAAACGCCAAAGACACTACATCTTGATCAGAGGCTCCCTCTCCGGCATCGGCCTTGGCTTTGGTGAGGGTTTCATCCACAATGCTTTGGTATTCCGGCATTTGAGCCGCAGCCGTAATCAAAGACGGATTGGTCGTGGCATCGCGGGGCTTAAATTTTTCGATCGCTTTAATGTCACCTGTGTCGGCGACGACGATCGTCATTTCTCGTAGCTGTTCCAATAGATTTCTAGCCATCTTTGTTTCCTTCAATAGTTTTGCGCTTTGGAATCAGGAAAGCAGTTCGATCGCTGATATTGATGAAGTATCCCGATGCGATCATATCGCTGCATTCTTCAGCAGCAGGATTTTTTCCGATACATTTCCGGTTTGCAGCATCGTTCAGTTGGAGGATGGGGAAAACAGGAAAGATTTGGTAGTCTATGTAACAATTGCGTAATATATTTTGTGGTCAGTCATTCAAACGATACAGGGAGCGATCCATGCAGCAATCAAGGCGAGGAGTGCAACGGGTTGCCAAGTCAAATCCATTCGCTGACTTTACCAAGTTGAACCGACCCCTTCAGCGAAGTTTAGCTGCAATTCAAGGGCTGATGCGACCACCCAAACGATTAGTGTTGGGGTTCATGCTTGGTGTGATGCTGGTGATGCTGACGGTTGGCTGGGCCCCTGCGGCATTAGGGCAACTGTCTTTACCCAATCAATCAGAGCAAACAAACCTTCCCCAAGGGGTGCAGCGGTTAGGGGCGATCGAAACGGCTCCGGTGCGCTTGGAAAACCGAGAATTGTTTCGAGTTGTGGCATTAACTGTATCCGATCGGGGCAATCCTGAGGGACGGGTTCCGGTGGAAGTCCGGGCTGAAACCATTGAAGCGAATTTGCGGCAAGTGATTGCCTTTGTGCCAGATGCAGATGTTGATGCCGGGCGATCCTATGTTACGGCCTTTGATCCGGAAACCTTTCGCGTGGAAACTCGCACAACGAATAACCAATTTGTTCTTGTTGCCGTTGATGATTTTCGTCCTGAACCGCAAGAAATTTTGACCGTAACAGATGTAGATGCCCGCTTCTACCGTCTGACCCCAGAGGAACTGGCCCGCAATTGGGAAGGCATCCTTGAAGATCGGTTGACGCGCATACTCGTGGCCAGGCAGCCAGAAGTGATCCGAGAACGACAGGAAGAGGCGATCGGAACGGCAGTCAGTGTTTTGGTGATTAGTGTGGGGCTGTGGTTGGTGCAAAGCTGGATCGGGGCGAGACGGAAAACCTTACGATCGCAATTAGTTGCCGAAAAGGCACAGTCTAAGTCCAAAGCCAACACATTAAATGCCCCATCCCGGGCCGCCCATCGGGTTGATTTTATTTCAGCCATTCAAGCGCAGTTTGGCTTAGAGCGTCGCCTCAGTTGGAGTGAGTCTTTTAGGTGGTTGCTGTTTTGGGCGCAGCTATTGGTTTGGGCAGGAGGAGCAATTTGGATTTTGCGGCTCTTTCCCGAAACAGAGCTATTTGCTGAAGGGCTGTTGCGGCTGCCGCTTTTAGTACTGCTCATTTTGTTTTTGATTGGCTTTGTTAATCGATTGGGAGATATCCTGATTAACCGCTTTGCCGAAGCCTGGAGACAGAATGAACTGTTCACCTTTGAAGACAACCAACGCCGATCGCTGAGAATTTCCACCATCACTCGCGCCACAAAGGGGTTAAAAACGTTCTTTATTTATGCCTTTGGAATTGGTGCGGTGCTGAGCTATGTCGGCGTTCCCATTGGTTCTGTTTTAACGTTGGGGGCAGTGGTTGCTTTGGCAGTCTCATTGGCTTCTCAAGGTTTGATCAAAGACCTCGTGAATGGATTCCTGATTCTGACTGAAGACCAATACGCGATCGGAGACTGGATTGCAGTGGGTAATGTGGATGGTTTGGTGGAAAATATGAATCTGCGGATCACTCAGGTTCGCAATGTCGAAGGGCGGTTAATCACCATTCCAAATAGCCTCATTTCCCAAGTGGAAAACCTGACTCGAAGCTGGTCACGGACTGATTTTCGGATTGCTGTTGCTTATGACACTGATATTCTTCACGCCATTCAGGTGATTAAACAAGTTGCTCAAGAAATGTATTCCGATCCAGAGTGGGGCAAGGTGCTTTTGAAGCCTCCAATTTTTGTCGGTGTGGATGATGTTTCCCATGAGGGCGTGGTGTTGCGCGTCTGGATTGATACCCAACCCTTGCAGCAATGGCCTGCCGGACGGGAATTTCGATTACGGGTTCGCCTGGCCTTCGAGCAAAACGGTATTGAGATCGGTAAGCCTCAACAGGTGGTTTGGCATCGCCACGCTCAGGAAAATGCTCAAGAAAATGTCCGGGAAAATATCCAAGAAGAACCTGCCGATCGAACAGAAGCTAGACTTGCAAATGCTTTCAAGCAGGATGAAGGGGATGGGAATCGTTCGCTGGGGAACGGCATATCTCAATTGCCTGAGAACCGCTTCCGGCAAGAATAGGGTTGCCGCTTTCTCAAAAACCGATCGCATTTACTTATGGCAGCAGCAATCCTTTACATCATCCTAAAGCTTGCCTTCAAATCGCTGATACCAAACAATATTTGCCAATACGGTGATCACCAAGGTAATGCCTCCCCCCACCCAAGCCAGCATTGGGTTATAACCGCTACGGCCAAGGCTTTCCATCCAAACATGGGTGCGATCGGAGGAGATCAGCCAATCTGCAATCAGGGGAAAGAGATACATTAACGCTGCACCCACAATGAGCCAGCCCACCATTGAGGCCAGCAAAAAGATGGTTTTGGCTGTTGATTGGCTACCCATGCACGATCGGAGTAAAGAGCTAGAGATGAGATTAGCATAGAAGCGAATCAAATCCTGTCTAAAATACTCAACAGTCGATCGACGTTGGCATTTGGTTCCAGGAAGGAAAACAGGTGGCGGAAGCGAATTTGCCCCGTGCGATCGAGAACAAACTGGGCTGGAAGGGGAGCACCTAATGCTTGTCCTAGCCGATACATCCGAAAAACTTGACAGGTTGGGTCGCTGAGCAATGGCACTTGCAACCCCAGATCACGCACAACGTTTTCACTTTGGGGTTTGTCGGTGCTGGTAATCATCAACATTTCTGCACCTCGCTGCAAGAATTTTTCGTAGGACTGGTTCATTGCAACGATGTGCGGATGGCAGAGGGGGCAATAGTGGCGATCGGTGAAAATGCGTGTGAAGGCTAGAACAACAGGTCGGCTGTCTCTTTGAAGACCCACATAATCAGATAGCTTGACAAACTGCCCAGTTTGCACATTTAGCAAATCAAACGGCGGGGCAAAAATTCCTAAAGGAAACTGATTTGTTGGCGGGATTGGGAAAAAGTTTTTAACAAATCGTTCATTGATTAAGCTGTCTGTTGCCGCGACCATCTCGTTTTCTCCTATCAGGGACACCCATCACGCCCTTTTAGTCTACGCTGGACAACCCGATCGCAGTCAACCTAAACCCTGTACAAGAAACCGACTAAACGCTGTATCGCTCAATTACACTCAGCAATCTCCCAAATTCAAAGCCCGAAATCCCATAACTCTATCTTTAGACAGAGGTGCAGCCTACCCAAAGCCCCATCAATGGTGGGTATTGGTTTACATTCTGTAATGTATAGATTAAGTTTTAAGTAGCGTTCAGGAGGGTAGCGGTGCGAAGATATCCTCGCGTTGTTGTCGTGGGAGCCGGGTTTGGTGGAATGCAGGCGGCTCAATCGCTTGCAGGGGCTAGGGTCGAGGTGTTGCTAATCGATCGAAACAATTACCATACCTTTGTACCGTTGCTGTATCAGGTGGCGACAGCTCAACTAGAGCCAGGGCAGATTATTTTCCCCATTCGGAATTTGGTACGTCGATCGCCCTACCGTTTCCAGTTTTTGATGGCGGAGGTAGAGGAGGTGAATCTGGCTCAGAAGTGGCTCAAAGCTGATGACATCGTGATTCCCTACGATTATTTGGTTTTGGCAACTGGCAGCCAAACAAAGTACTTAGGGGTTTCCGGTGCCTCCGAGTATGCCTTTCCCCTGCGGACGCTAGAAGAGGCGGTTACATTACGCAGCCACATTCTCTCTTGCTTTGAGCAGGCTGCCCACACATTTGATGCAGAGGTGCGCCAGCGGTTGCTGACCTTTGTGATTGTGGGGGGTGGGGCAACGGGAATTGAAATGGCAGGGGCGTTAACGGAACTGGTCAAAGCTGCAATTGCCAAAGATTATCCGACAATTAATCCTCAGGAGATTCGCCTAATTTTAGTGCAGTCGGGCGATCGGTTGCTGACGGAACTGCCGCCAAAGCTGGGCCATTATGCTTACAAACGGTTGTGGCAAGTTGGCGTGGAGATCTATTTGGATGCCAGGGTGAGCCAGGTTACAGAAGGAGCCGTTCACCTGGAGGATGGCGCAACTCTGCTTGCTGAAACGGTCATTTGGACGGCCGGACTGGAAGCAGCAGTGCCAGAAACCTCTGATGACTTGTCCACCAAGGCAAAGGGTAAATTAGCGGTGCGATCGACTCTCCAAACGGTAGATTACCCGGAGGTTTATGCGATCGGTGATATGGCCTATGTGGAGCAAAACGGTAAACCTTTGGCGGGTGTGGCTCCGGAGGCTCTTCAGCAGGGGGTTGCAGCAGCAAAAAATATCGTGCGCCAGCGGAAAGGGAAAGCTCCCCAGCCTTTCAGCTATTTTAATAAGGGACGGCTTGCCATTATTGGTTGCTATTCCGGTGTGGGTAAGATTGGCAAGTTTGAATTGACGGGTTTTTTAGGCTGGTTCATGTGGTTGGGGGTTCATCTCGTCTATTTACCAGGTTTTCGGAATCGCTTGTTTGTATTGCTCTCTTGGCTGCATAGCTACTTACTGAGCGATCGATCGAGTCGTCGGATTATTGCTGCATCTACTCTAAGGCAGAGTGGCCGATTCAACGAAACCCGATCGCGCAGTCGGTCGGCTTTGCTACAGTCGAGTGCTGCTTCCGGATACGGATCAGAACGTGAATAGATGTTCCAATCAACCATCCTGACCAGCAAAAATGACTTCGGGCTGAACAGCTTGATCATCACAGCTTGATTTGTATTCTTCACCTGCTCCAGATTGAACGAAACCGATCGATTGCACTCATCATTTAAAGTCAAGGAGTTTTCGCAATGTTTATCCAACGGTATGTTCCTGTGATTGCCCGCACACTGCTAACGGTTATTTTTCTCCAATCTGGCATTGGCAAAGTGTTTGGTTTTGAAGAGACTCGTCAGCAAATGGCTGGTGCTGGAATCCCTCTGACTCCCATTGTTTTGGTATTCACGATCGCCTTCCTAATCATTGGCTCTCTGTTTGTTATTTTTGGGTTTAAGGCGCGTCTGGGTTCAATCCTGCTGCTTGCCTTTATCATTCCTGCTACTATTGTTTTCCACAATCCGATTGCTGATCCAAGTCAGCTAAACGCATTTTTCAGGAATCTATCTTTGATGGGCGGATTACTGATGGTTTTGGCATACGGTGCTGGTTCCATCAGCATTGATGAACGGCTTGAGCAAACCCGTCCTTCTTCCTTCTCGCAAACCAATAGCTAGGGTTGATGCTTGCCCTCGATTACACCTTCTGCCTGATGGACGATCGTCCTCAGGTTTTCTAGTATTTCGGGGTTTGCAGTTTGCCACAGTTGCCGTTGATGGGCCTCTAGTAATCGCTCTGCCATGTCTCGCAGGGCCCAGGGGTTTTTCTGCTGAATGAAGGCTTGCACAGCAGGATCAAAAAGATAGGATTGGGCAATGCCCTGGTACATGTAGTCTTCTACGCAGTGAGTAGTGGCATCATAGGCAAATAGATAGTCTACAGTGGCGGCCATTTCAAATGCGCCTTTGTATCCGTGCCGCATGGCTCCAGCAATCCATTTAGGATTCACCACGCGAGAACGATAAACTTTGGCAAGTTCTTCTTTGAGCTTTCTCACTTTTGGTTTTTCAGGATGAGAATGATCACCAAAGTAGATTTCAGGATTTTTTCCAGTGAGCGATCGAACGGAAGCAGTTAATCCGCCCTGAAACTGGTAATAATCATCGGAGTCGAGCAGGTCATGTTCTCGGTTATCCTGATTGTGTAAAACAATCTGCAATTGACGCAGGCGATCGGCAAACACATCAGGCACAGAGCGGGCTTCACCCTGCCCGGTGTAGGCGTAGCTGCTCCAGTTCATATAGGCTTGTGCCAGGTCTTGATCATTTGCCCAATTTTGCGACTCGATTAAGCCTTGCAGACCGGCTCCGTAGGCTCCTGGTTTAGAGCCAAAAATGCGGTAGTGCGATCGTTGTTTTGCCTGGTCGATCGTCAGTCCGGCGGTTTGCCAGGTTTGGGTTTCCATCTGCACCTGAGCCGCCAACGGGTTTTGCTCAAACGGCTCATCTAATGCGGCAACGGCTTCCACTGCCTGATGAAATAAATCAATTAAGTTCGGGAAGGCATCTCGGAAGAACCCTGAAATCCGTAAGGTGACATCCACGCGAGGCCGACCCAACAAGGAAAGCGGCAAAATTTCAAAATCAACCACCCGACGGGAAGCCCCATCCCACACGGGCTGCACCCCCAATAGGGCAAGGGCTTCTGCCAAATCGTCTCCCCCCGTCCGCATGGTCGATGTCCCCCAAATGGAAAGGGCCAGCGTTTTGGGATATTCTCCCTGTTCCTGAGCATATTGTTCAATTAAGGTTTCTGCCACCTTGCGCCCCACATCCCAGGCACTTTCCGTCGGAATGGCGCGAATATCGACCGAATAAAAATTGCGTCCGGTGGGCAAAACGTCTGGGCGGCCTCGCGTCGGTGCTCCAGATGCCCCACTTGGCACATAGCGACCCTCTAACCCACCTAGAAGATGCGTAATTTCCTGGTGGGTGTGCTGAAGGGATGGCAGGAGGCGATCGTGTATCCAATTTAATTCCTGTTGGGTATGGATTGAGCCGTGACTTGGTGCGTCCAGACGGGATTTAGGATCAAGAAGGAGCGCATCAACCTGGGCAGCAGCGAATTGTTCCAGGGCTTCTACTACGTCTCCAAGGGTGCGGCAGGTTTGCAGAACGTCTGGAGGGAAAAAGTCCGATCGCTGGTTGGGTTCAAACGGTGTTGCATAGTCTGCCGTTAAGGGATCAAACGTTAATTCCCAATCTTTGGCAATGGCGCGGGTGAGGCCCAGTCGTCCTGGCCCTGGATGCCGAGCGATCGCCACAATTAAGTCGCGTAATTGTCGCCCTTGAGGACATTGCCCAAAAATGTGTAACCCATCCCGAATTTGGGATTCTTTTAGCTCACACAGGTAGCCATCGGTGCGGCTGAGAAATTCTGACCAGTTGGATTTTGGATTTTGGGTTTTGGATTCTGGGCTGCTGATGTGCGCCTCATTTTCTCCCCCTTTTCCTCCCTCTCCCATCACTTCCCACTGCAAATTCTCCTGCTGTACCAGTTTCAAAATTCGATCGCGAATCACTGGAAGCCGAGTTGGGTCAAGGCTTTGAGCCTCGTAGTATTCATCAATTAAGCCTTCAAGCTGCTGGAGTGGGCCATATAGTTCCGCACGGGTCATGGGCGGAGTGAGGTGGTCAATAATAACCGCTTGGGCCCGCCGTTTTGCCTGAGAGCCTTCCCCCGGATCATTCACAATAAATGGGTAAAGATGGGGCAATGCGCCCAATGCCACTTCGGGGTAGCAGGCTTCAGACAGGGCCACTCCCTTTCCCGGAAGCCACTCCAGGTTGCCGTGTTTCCCCACATGAACGATCGCCTGAGCCCCAAAGTGCTGTCTTAACCAGTAATAGAACGCCAGATATTCATGGGTTGGCTCCAGGTC
>PVWD01000236.1 GCA_003003615.1 filamentous cyanobacterium CCP2
GGGGGTGGCGATCGTCAGGGCTTGATTGAGGCGGGGCAGATCCATCTGGTGCTGGTTTAGCAAGAGCCAGGGTTGAATGAGGTCTGGCCCTTGCAGATCGCCAGTGAGGGCGGCCCGGAGGGTTTTCATGACGAGTCCTTTTTTGACGTTGGCGGTTTTTACCCCCTGTTGGATTACGGTTTTCGCCGTTTCCTCCGTGAAGGGAGAATCCACGCCTGCCATTGCGGCAATCAGGGCTTGCAACACCTCAGCTACGCCTGCTTGTTGAAGATGACTGGCCGCCGATTCGGTGAAGCCCACATCTGCAACAAACAAATATTTTGTCATGGCTATGGCATCATCCAACCGCACTAAGCTAGGGGCAATCAATGCTGTAAGTTGTTCCAGCCAAGCCCGATCGACTGCGGCATCAAATTCATATCCAGCAGCCTGCCAGTAGGGAATCAGCAAATCAGTGAGGCGATCGACTGGCATGGTATGAAGATATTGGCTGTTTAGCCAATTCAACTTATCCCAGTCAAACTTTGCCCCGGCTTTGTTGACTCGCTCAAAACTAAACTGCTGGGCAGCTTCCTCCAGGGTAAAAATTTCCGTCATCCCTTCCGGCGGCGACCAACCCAACAGGGTCATGTAATTGCCGATCGCCTCTGGGGTATAGCCCATATTCTTAAAGTCGGAAATGGAAGTGACCCCATCCCGCTTAGAGAGCTTTGCCCCTGCCTGGTTCAGAATCAATGGCGTATGTCCAAACTGCGGCACCGTTGCCCCCAGTGCTTCATAAAGCAGGATTTGCTTTGGCGTGTTGCCAACATGGTCTTCCCCCCGAATGACATGACTAATTTGCATATCAATGTCATCCACCACCACCACAAAGTTGTAAAGAGGTTGCCCAATGTCTTCGGCACTGGCAGCACGGGCAATCACCATATCACCGCCCAAATCGCGCCCTTTCCAGGTGACTTTGCCTCGCACTAAATCTGTCCAGGTAATCTCGCGATCGTCTTCAATTTTGAAGCGGATCACGGGTTTTCGTCCTTCTGCCAAAAAAGCAGCTTCCTGCTCTGGAGTGAGGTTCCGGTGGCGATTATCATAACGAGGAGCCTGATTGTTTGCCTTCTGCGCTTCCCGCATCGCCTCTAGCTCTTCCGGTGTATCGTATGCCCGGTAAGCCAATCCTTGATCGAGTAGCTCCTGCACCTTTTGCCGATACAAATCCATCCGCTTGGTTTGGAAGAATGGCCCTTCATCCCAGGTCAAGCCCAGCCACGTCAAGCCATCCAAAATATTTTGCGTATATTCAGGGCGCGATCGTTCTAAATCGGTATCTTCAATTCGCAAAATGAACTGACCGTTTTGATGGCGTGCAAACAGCCAGTTAAATACAGCCGTTCTTGCGGTGCCAATGTGCAGGTTTCCAGTCGGGCTTGGAGCAATACGGACGCGAACAGACATAAGGATTTAGGAGAGAGTTAGAGTAAAGAGCAACGTGAGCAGGGATGGCAACGGATGACAAGGTTAGGATGGGCGAGGTTTTTGCAATCCATAGCGGATGAGCTTAACGCCAGAGAACCTGTCCTAAGCGTTCTGCATACTGCCATAGCATTTTGCATTTTTAATGATTACCATCTTAAGATTTTAGCGGCTGATGGCGATCGACGTTTGGTTTTACACAGCGGTTTAGCTCCAAGGATTGGGGCATCCATCAGAATATGACACACTATTAGGAATAATGCCCTCAGAATCAAGACTCAGCCTTTATGAACCGCCGATCGCTCCTGCAATTATCTGGATATTTAGGGCTTGGAACCTTCGCGAGTTGCATGACCCCCAATTTAACAACCAATTTAACAATGGCTCAAAATAATGAGCCTCTAGCTTCTAGCCTGTTGATGATGCAGCTTGATTGGGTGTTTAATGTCCAATTTGCGGGGTTGCTGTTGGCAGATTATCTAGGACTTTATCGGCAGCGTGGACTGACAGTGGAGATTCAACCTTGGGAATCAGGCATGAGCGTTACCCAAACGGTGGCTGAAAGCCCAATGGTGATTGGCTGCGCCGAACAAAACCTGATTTTAGATGCTCAAGCACAAGGATTACCGCTCAAAGCCATTGCCACGATGTTCCAAGCATCGCCCTACGGATTGATGAGTCTGCCTGATAGTGGCGTTACCTCCCTCAGCGACTTGGCGGGAAAGCAGGTTGGTGTGCATATCGATGGCATTAACGTTATGGAGTTGGTCAAGGGAGTCAGCGGGGTTTCTGATATTGAAGTGGTAGAAATTCCCTATGAAGATAAGCTCGATCGCCTGCTCAGCGGTGAATTTGCAGCCCTTCAGTGCTATGCCGTTGATGAACCGATCGGCTTTTTACGACAGGTGGGAGAATTGCCGATCGTCTTACCAATGGATGAGTATGGATATGCGGCTTATGCTCAGGTTCTGTTTACAACAGATGCGTTATTGGAACAGCAACCAGAACAAATAAAAGATTTTTTGGAAGCCAGTTTTGAAGGATGGACGATCGCCCTAGATAACATTATCACCACGGCCCAGACGATTGTGCAGGAATATGCAGACCCAACCAGTAAATACTTTGATCTGGAATATCAAATTCAATCCTTGGAACTTGTCAAAGAGTACGTGGTAAGGGGAATTTCAGAATCCCAAATCGGCACCATTTCACCAGAAAGATGGCAGGAAGTTGCCGCTCGCATGGCGGAATACAACATTATTGACAGCTTGCCGGATATTAATCATTCGATCGATTTAAGCTTGTGGTCTGGAATTTAACTGGATTCGTTTCCCATCCAGCTATCCTAGTGACCTTTGAATTGCAGCCCTGTTACGCCCAGACTTAGACATTTATCTGGCTTATTATTCAAAAATTACGTTTCACCCGCAAACATTGAGCGGAGATTATCCCAATTCACAATCTGTGCCGTTTTTTCCCTGCGAATCAGACTTTTTTGCAAATGAGGAAAATCAGCCACTTCAACTTTGTGCCGCTCACCGCCCATCAGGTAAACCAACTTTTCATCAAAGGGGTTGCGGAGATGATGCGCCACTGAAGGAGTTGGAAAGCCCATAAAATCGCCTGCCCCGACTTCAAAGGTTTCACCATCAATCTCTGCAATGCCGCGCCCTGAAAGGATATAAATAAACTCCTCCTCGGATTCGTGGGAGTGGTAAATAAACGATTCTTTGTGGGGCGGTATCCAAGCAAGGTAGAGTCCAAGGCGTTGTAGTCCAGCCAGATCCCCCAGTGGAACGCCGTGAATTTCAGAATTGGGGTTCAGCGGATGGGAAAATGACTGGTCTGGAACCTGTTGAATGCGTTCTGAACGCACAAGGGGATGAGGATTTGAAGCTTCTGGCATGGAAAATTCTCCCGATACTGACAATTTTTCAGCTTAATGTCAAAATTCAAAATTACAGCAAGCAGACATTGAGTATGCGATCGTTCATCAAATCTTCTTTTTCCCTGGCATCTACGTTTTTGATGGTAGCATCGGCACCCATACCGACATCGGCACAGGCGAATCGCCTTGATCCCAATCAGGTTGAGGCTCCTGTCCGAGGCTGGGGAATGTGGCAACCGATCGAGGCTGCAAGTCAGACAAACTTTAATGCGGACTTTTCTGATGTAGAAAACAATCGCCTGAGGGAATTACAGGCAGTTTGCGCCCAATCCGGACAGCCGATCGATGCTTTTCCTAACTGGTTTCGGCTGAGTACGTTGCTTGATCAAATTGGTACGGGGCAGGTGGAATATGGCTGCTGGATTGATGGACAATTTGCTTACACAGTGGTGAATACCGCAGTGCGATCGGATTTGGGGAATGTGAATCGGCTATTAGTTGACATTGGGGCAGGAAACAATTTAGCCGTTTATGCAGAACCCACGATCGATGCTTCGGTGATTGGAATTGTGCAGCATGGCGAAATCGTCATTCCCAGTAGTTTTCCGGCACTGGTTGTCCAAAACGAGAACCGCAACTGGATATATATTAATGCCCCTTTTGAAGGCTGGATTTTACAGGGAATGGTCGGCAGACCGGGCAATTTGCGATATGAAGACGATCGCACAAGAAGAAACCGTTGAGTATGGAAATTGAATCAACTGAAATGCATTAAAATCCCTGGGGGATAAGCATCTTGCCCACCTAGTTAACCCAACAATCAGCCGATCGCCACTGGCATCGTTTCTCCTAAACCAAATTCTCCACTTCGCCCTTCTGCCATCGCCGTTTGTCTGTGTTTGATCAACGTAGCAGCCGGAAGAGCCGTTTGAATATGGCTCCAGGGAAGGGTTTGTTCCGTTGACCATTCATCATGCACATAAAACGCTAAATCAGGCAATTGTCCTCGCAATTCTTTAAACGCCCGGCGATAGCTGCCCAAGGAATCGCCATAGTGCCGCACCCGTTCCAGTAAGTGAGAAAGCCGTCGATCGCCTCTGGAAATGAGAGCCTGAATTACCGACCAGTTATAGCTTTCTGGGCGAAAATCAATTCCTTGGGGACGCAGTTGCTTTTGCAAAAACTTCAGCCGTTTTTCGGCATCTCGATTGACACCAAACCATTGAAACGGGGTATGCGCCTTCGGGACAAACGTACTGCAACCAAAGGTTAATCGTAACCCAGGAGCCGCTTTCTTAATGGCTTTCAACATCGTCACCGTCTGCTCTAAATCTTCTGGCTCTTCTCCTGGAATGCCTGCCATGCCATAAAGCTTCAGGTTGCTGAGGCCGCCTGCCTTGGCGTGAATGGCCGCCTGAATAATTTCCTCATTTGTCAACTTCTTGTTGATGATGCGTCGCAGCCGATCGCTCCCACTTTCCACCGCAATGGTGATCGATCGCGTATCGTGCTTCACCAAAATTTGGGCCAGCTTCTCCGTTACGGTATTTGTCCGCACCGAAGCCAAACTTAACCGCACCTCATCGTATTGGGGCTGATTTAAATGGTCGAGCAGTTCTTCAAACTCTGGGTGTTGCGTCACAGAAGCCCCCAACAACCCCAAGCGATTTGTCACCTGCAATCCTCGTTCGATCGCCGGAAGCAGCGACCCTTCTAAGCTAGCCGTCCGAAAGGGCAAGGTTAAATAGCTGGCTAAGCAAAAGCGGCACATTTCTGGGCAACTACGCACCACCTCGACCATGTAAATGTTCTCCCAGGCGGCTTTTTCCGTTACCACTGTTGAAGCTGAAAGGGTATTGCCTCGATAGGTTTGCTTTTGCACCTGAGCCGGAATGTTTGGGGCGATCGGCTGAATGGACTGAATCACGCCTTCTGGGCCATCGTAGGTAACAGCATACAGGCTGGGAATGTAAACGCCGGGAACCTGTGCCAAATGATGGAGCTTGGTTTGGCGATCGGCATGGCGCACCTGCTGATAGGCATCAATAAACGCATCCAGCAGAAATTCCCCATCCCCCAGCAAAATCACATCAAAAAAGTCGGCAAAGGGTTCAGGGTTAGCGGTCAGGACGGGGCCACCGCCAAAAATGAGCAGATTGGAGTGGGCAGCAGCGCGATCGGCCGCACGAAGGGGAAGATTAAAAGACTCCAGCAGGTTAAAGATATTGACATAATCCAACTCCCACGACAGCGAGAAGCCCAACAGTTCTGGCTGCGCTGGCAAGGATTCTTGCACATCGGTAAACAAACGGCTCACGGCAAGATCCGATCGAACCGCTAAAGTTGCCCAGACAATTTGGTAGCCCAAGCTGGTAATGCCCACACTATACTCATTAGGGAAGGCAAAAATGACAGGAGTGGCATCAGGCTTGGGGGTGGCAGGCGTAAACAGTAAGCGTTCAGCTTCAAAAACAGACATTATTTATCTTCCGGTTTCACATTCCGGCTGCATATTTCGGTTTCTTATCCTGGTTTCCGCGCTTTTGCGGAAGCTTTTCACAAAGGAACTGCAAAGGAACTTGCTAGAATTCAGGACTTTTACTGTGGGTCTTATCCCCCCTTCCATAATAAACCTGATATATGAGTCAAGGTTGATGAAGGGCAGGCTCTCCTGGGTGTTTCCCCCCTGGTTATCGATTCCCCATCCTCTGCAAAGGGTGTGGTTGAAACAGATGAAAATAGATAAGACCTCAAAAGAGTTGACAAACCCCAGTCTAATTTCCAATAATCATTCAATCTCGGTATAAAAGAATCGTTTGGACTCAGGGTTACATTTCAGCATCTGCCGTTTGAAGAGTCCAGGTTCTTGCCGCAAGGCCCTCAGGCTGGGCAAAAAAGAGGCTAAAGGGTCGGGGTTGTAATTTCTGTGTTCACATAATTGCTCTTTACTCTGGGATCGCCATTCGGGGTCGAACGGGTTTAGCTATGCCTAAAGAATTTGATGATAAGCACGGAACTTTTGTCCCTCCCACGGAACGACTGCGGGAAGACAAATCAGATGCGATCGATCCTCGTAAAGCCGAAGCAGATTGCTTGCTTGAAAAAGGAATTGAGCAATACCAAATTCGGGATACGCATCATGCTCTCAAAACTTTGCAACATGCCCTAGAGCTTTACCGCGCCGTGCAAGATTTACCTGGAGAGGGTCGCGCCCTGAGTGGGTTAGGGCTGGGCTATTATGCGTTGGGAAATTATCCAGAGGCGATCGCCTGCTCTCGACAAAGCCTCACCATTGCGGCCCAGGTGGGAGACCGGCAAACCGAGCGGCAAGCCTTGGCAAACCTGGGAAATGCCTACCGCCACATGGAAGACTATCCCAGAGCGATCGACTATAAGCAGCGCAGTCTCCAGGTTGCCCAAGACATTCAAGACCGGCGGGGGGAAATGGCCGCCCTTAATAATCTAGGCATGGTGTACAAGGCAATGGGAGACTCCCTCCAAGCGATTTATTACTATAAGCGCAGCCTCACTTTTGCCCGCGAGTTAAAGGATTTGCAGGTGGAAGGGCAGGTTCTGCGAAATTTGGGTAATGCCTATCATGCCATCGCCGACTATGCTCAAACGGTGGAGTGTTACGAACAACTGCTGATGATTGCCCGCCTATTGCCCGATCGCCATGCTGAAATGCAAATTTTGAAAAACCTGGCCAGTGCTTGCTTTATGCTGGGCGAATCTTTGAAGGCGATCGACTACCATCAGCAACGACTGGCCACTGCTAAGCGGCTAAAGGATCACCGCCACGAAGAGCAAGCCCTGGAAAGTTTGGGCATCATCTTTGAGAATCTGGGGAACTACCAACGGGCGATCGACTGCTATGAACAACGGTTGGCTCTTGCCCAAGCCATTAAAGATCACCGTTTGGAACAACAGGCACTTGCCAGTATTAAAACTGCCTGCTACGCTATCGGAGACTATAGCAGAGCCAACCGATATCGGACAAAATGAGCAAGCCTGAACGCTGTTTGCTAGTGCATTGTCTGAACTGTGGGACAAAATTTACAACGTTCAACAAGCTGTTAATCATGGGCTTTCATCTCAGTCCAACACAGAATGAATTCCAGACGATGCGATCGTTCTGCTGACTCAGCCAAAAGGGAAAGACACGCAGAATACGTTAGGCTGGTATCAGTTGGTTTTGATACAGAACTAGGATGGATTTAGAAACGATCAGCGGTAGCGCGGCCCTCTTGGTACGGACGCTAGGTGGAATTTTGATTAGTGTTTGCCAGCTTTTGGCAGTGCTAGTCATCTTTATTGGCATTGTCCGCGCTCTGGTCATTTATCTCAAAAGTCCTTTTGTCAAAGCCCCTTTGCCCCAAGCATTTCAGAAAAGCCGCTTGATGATGGGCTATTCGTTTTCCCTGGGGCTAAGCTTTTTGATTGGAGCCACCATTCTTAAAACAATGGTGTCTAGCCAATGGGAGGACATTGCTCGCTTAGCTGTGATTATTGCCGTCCGCACCATCCTTAACCACCTGCTCCTTCAAGCAATTAACGCCAGCAATAACGTGCAAGTCGCCAGTTCTGAGATGGCTCAGCTTGATGATTCTGCTCAAACTGCTTTCAATGGTGGGTCAGCCTCCAATGCAGAGAAAGTTGGCGCACCGACCTAGTTCAATTTCCTAAGCGGGCATTCACCCTTTAAAAATCAAAAAATTTAAATATGCGGGTAAGATGCCCACTCCACAGGAATTTCAGGTGATTCAATTTGCATTCATGATCTTTAGCTCTTAAATGGCAGCAGAGTAGGCTTCATCTACCTTAAGGGTTACGCCGGTGATAAATTTGGCATCCTCCGACAGCAAAAATGCAACGGTTTTGGCAAATTCAGCGTAAGTTGCAGGACGGCTCCACATCAGGTCAGACGGTACATCCCAGCCCTCCAGTTCGTCCATACTGTCTGCCACAAAGAAAGGAGCCACTGATACCATGCGAATGCGATCGCCTCTAAATCGTTTGGCATAGAGCTTGGTGAAGCCCTCCATTGCAGCCCGCAGGGTACCACTAAACGGCGTTCCTAAACTTGGCTCTTGGGAATCGCAGGCAGAAATATTGACGATTGCTCCACCTCCCTGACGTTGCATGGGTTCTGTGACTAACCGAGCTAGCCGCACCACGCTGAGGAACAGCATTTCAAATTGTGCTGTCCACTGGGCATCGGTGATGGAAAGCAAATCGGGCCGAGGTGGATCAGCAAAGCTATTCACAACCGCATCAATGCGACCGAAGCGATCGAGGGTTGTGCTGACCAACCGCTGCAAGTCTTCTGAATGGGTGAGTGAACCTTGTAAGCCAATGCCACCTAATTCATTTGCGAAGTTTAATATGCTGGGCGATCGGGCCATCAGAGAAACCGTATAACCTTGGGCTGCCAGTTCCTTCGCGCAGCCTGCCCCAATACCTCGACTCGCCGCCGTAACGATCGCCACCTTTTTCTGACTCATTGGAATTTCCTTATTGCAAACTTTATAAAGAAAAAACTTTATAAAGTATCATAGGGCTGAAGATTGACTTTGTAAAGGTTTTTCTTTACTTTATGAATATGGCAACTTCTTCCCAAAAAACGCCCCGCACGCGGCAGGCAATCCTCAATTTGCTAAAGCAAGAGGGTGGCATGGCTTCTCAAGACCTTGCCGATCGGTTGGGAGTGTCTGCAATGGCGATTCGTCAGCATTTGTATGGGCTGCAAGAGCAGCAGCTTGTCACCTATGAGGAAGAAGCGCGGTCAATGGGTCGTCCGGCTAAGCTGTGGCGGCTGACTCCGGCGGCTAACCAGTTTTTTCCGCATGGCTATGCTGAACTCACGTTGGGACTGATTCAGTCGGCGATCGAGGTGTTTGGTGAAGCGGGTTTGGAACGGCTGTTGGAGGTCAGAACTCGTCAGCAAATTGCAGACTACCAGGGGCAGGTTTCAATGCAGGATTCGCTGCAATCTAAGTTAGACCAACTGGCGATGTTGCGAACGGAAGAAGGCTATATGGCAGAGGTGCAGCCTGTTGCAGAGGGTTCATTTTTGCTGATTGAAAATCATTGTCCGATTTGTGCGGCAGCAACGGCTTGTACGGGGCTTTGCAGTCGAGAGCAGGAGGTGTTTCAAGCGGTTTTGGGGCAGGATGTTTCTATCGATCGCACGGAACATCTAGTTTCCGGGGCACGACGATGTGTTTATCAAATTTCGCTGACGGGTTAGTGGTTTTTGTTGGCGAATAACGAGTTTGTGAAAGTTTTTTTACTCGCGCTTGGGTTTACTTTTGCTCAGGAGAAGGGCGATCGACACGGCAATTAGGGCTAAGGTAATTCCAATTTGCCAGAATGTACCATTATTGGCTGGCTGAGTTTCTGTTTCGGTCGGAATGGCTGGGGTGGCCTGCTCGACCTCTGTTTCGGCTTGGGGGCTGGGAACGGCTTGTCCGGCGGCGACGGTTACTGGAAACCTAAATTCAAAGGGTTGGAAGTCTTCTGGTGTGGTTGGCTCTCCTTGGAGGACGAGTTCGTAGGAGCCAACTTGGGGGAAGGTGATTTCGGCTCCTGGAATGCCGGTGTATCCTTCTGCTGAGACTGGCTCTAGAGGGGGGGATTGGACGATCGTCTTGCTGGGCTGGGTGTGGATGCTTAACTGACAGTTGCAGGCTTCTAGGGGAATGAGTTCTCCGCCTTGGCGGGTGAGGGCAAACCATGTGAGGCTGGGTTCTCCGGCGCGGGGATTGTCGTTGGGTTCGATGTGGAGGGTGCCGCCTATGTCTCCGGCGATTTGTACTTGGTGTGCTGCTGCTGGGACTGTCAGGATTGCTGAAAGGGTGATTGCGCTTAGGGTGAACCGTCCGATCGTTTTTTGCAGGTTCATTGTTTCTCTGGGATTTTGGGGTTGAGCGGATGGGTAAGTTGGATGGTTTATTTAGTTTTCTGCTTGCTTCATTCAGTTTTCTGTTCGGTTGAGGTTTGAGGAACCGAGC
>PVWD01000237.1 GCA_003003615.1 filamentous cyanobacterium CCP2
GGCGGGGGCATCGGGTGAGGCTGTGGTCGCGACGAGGAGAACTGAGCCTGGAAGCAGCTTTGCGGGATGCAGATATTATCCTTTCAGCAATTTCCATGAAGGGAGTTCCAGAAACGGTACAGCGATTAAAAACGATCGCCCTTCCCGGCAGCACTATTTTGGCCAGTGCCACTAAGGGGTTAGATTCTGCCACCCGGCAAACGCCTTCTCAGCTTTGGCAAGCTGCCTTTCCAGCCCATTCAGTTGTGGTTTTGTCAGGGCCAAATTTATCAGAGGAAATTAAACAAAAGTTACCGGCAGCCACAGTTGCGGCCAGTTTTGATATTGAGGCGGCCCAGTTTGTCCAAACGGTGTTGTCATCCGATCGCTTTCGGGTTTACACCAACACTGACCCGATTGGAACAGAGCTAGGCGGCACATTGAAAAACGTGATTGCGATTGCAGCTGGGGTTTGTGATGGGTTGAATTTAGGGACAAATGCGCGATCGGGTTTAATTACTCGTGCGCTGCCGGAAATCATTCGGGTAGGAACCCATCTGGGTGGGCAAAAGGAAACTTTTTTTGGATTGTCGGGCTTAGGAGATTTGCTGGCAACCTGTACGAGCCCCCTCAGCCGCAATTATCGCGTTGGCTATGGGCTGGCACAGGGCAAATCCCTGGAGCAAATCTTAACGGAATTGCAAAGCACGGCGGAAGGGGTGAATACAACCAATGTGCTGATGGATTTAGCCGATCGCCAAAACATTCCGGTTCCAGTTTCTTACCAGGTTTACTTACTATTAAATGGCAAAATTTCACCGCAGCAGGCTGTAGAAGCGTTAATGGAACGAGATTTGAAGCCCGAAGATGTAGGCTTGCTGTAGATTCAGGCTGAACTGTTTGAAGAATGGGACTTTTAAAAAAGCAGTTTGCAAGGTGGCAATCCAATATACAACCTAATACAAAAGATCTGCCTCTTAGTAGAGGAAACGACAAACTGAATCTTGCTACACCAGATGGAGTGAAGTTTTCCCATGTTGCAGGAGCGATCGGCTTCTTCCAAGTATTCGGTCAGAAGGTGTTCTTTATCCTGCCACTGCGATACATCTCACAGCTACATTTATGGTTCATTCATGTTTTCCTGAAGCAATGTTATTAAATATTGCATTGGGATATCTGTAGCCAAAAATCAAATATTCGTTTTGAGCCTTGCCTTGATGTCAGTTAAAGGATGATCTTTGGCAAGCTCAGAATTGTTTGTTAGCCTAAGTTGAATCATGTTGGGCGATGAGACGATCGAGTTTAAAAGATTGCTTGATCACATTTCATATTGCCTTCTTGAGGCTAAGAAGGAAAGCATTAACTTAGTTAAATTTAAGTTAGGTTTTAAAATTTCAAATCTAAACTTTCTTAAATTTACCACTCATCTTCAACACAATTCAACGTAAGCTGTAAAGATAGAAACCTGCTGAAAACCAAATTCTTCAAGGTTTACAAACCTTGAGCTTCGCAGTGATTGTTTTTTAGGTGTTTTAGATGAGCGAACAAATTACGCCCATCTCATGTCAATAAAAAACCGTAAAGATTGAATAAAAATATTGCGATTTACATTCGATCCTTCAGTTTCAATCAACTGAAATCACCATCTTTTTTCAGACCCATTTTCCTCTACTGATTTACGTTTTCACTCATTTTTATCCATACCGTGATTGTTCACGTCCCATGAATAGTAGTCAACCCAGTAGCCAACCTATCCATCAATTCCGACGATTTCTGGCAAAATGGCTGTCGTACCGCAGAAATTTAGTCGGGATGGCGATTACGATAGCTCTCGGCATTATTCTTTATGCCAAAATTGCTCTGACTCAGCAGCCAATTCAACTGAATGTGATGATGTCTGCCTTAGACGCAGCCCAAGCGCAATCTGTTGTTCAACGGTTTGAAGAGCAAAACCCAAATATTCAGGTCAATCTTATTGAAGGGCCAAACGCCACGAATTTGGTTGAGGATTTATATACCTCATCCTTTTTATTGGGCGATTCTCCCTATGACCTCATTGCAATGGATGTCGTCTGGTTGCCGAAGTTTGCCGCAGCCAGCTGGTTGATTGATTTACCCGATCGCATCCCTGAAGAAGAACTCACCGATTTCCTACCCGCCGACCTAGAGGGCGGACGCTATGAAGGCAGGCTCTACCGCTTGCCCTACCGCACCGATGCCGGAATGCTTTACTACCGTAGCGATCTGCTCGAAGAAGCCGGACTAGAACCCCCTGAAACCTTTGAAGATTTGCTAACAGCCTCCCGCACCATACAAGAAGCGGGCGGGGCGACCTGGGGCTATGTTTGGCAAGGGCGGCAATATGAAGGGCTGGCAGCCATGTTTATGGAAGTGCTGGCTGGAGCAGGCGGTTATTGGATCAACCCAGAAACCCTGGAAGTGGGGCTAGATCAACCGGAGGCGATCGAAGCGATTAACTTCCTCCGCAGTACCGTTGGCGAGGGGGTTTCTCCTCCCGGTGTCACCACTTACCAGGAAGAAGAAGCCCGTCGGTTATTCCAGGGTGGCAATTCCGTTTTCATGCGGAACTGGCCCTATGCCTTCCCCCTTGGCAACAGTGAAGACTCCCCCATTCAAGGCAGATTTGGGATTAAACCAATGGTTCATGCCGCAGGTGAGACGGGGGCTGGCTGCATTGGCGGCTGGGGTTTGGGCATCTCTAATACAACGGCTCACCCAGACGAAGCCCTGGAAGTGGTGCGGTTCTTTGCCAGCGAGGAAGCCCAAAAGCTAATGGCTTTGGAAAATGGCTATCTTCCCACCCGCGAATCACTTTACAGCGATCCTGACATTTTGGAGCAGTATCCCTACTATTCCGGTCTGCTAGAGGTAGTGCAAAACGGAGTCTTACGTCCGCCCGTTGCCCAATACGCTCAAGCTTCTGACATCCTCCAGCGGTATCTCAGTTCAGCCTTAACTGGACGCACCAGCCCTGAAGAAGCGATGCAGCTCGCCGCCAACGAAACACGCATCTTGCTGGGCAGAAGCTAAGACACACAAGCAGAAAGGATGAAAGAAAAAGATGACTACAACGATTCGTGAAAGAGAACGACGGACGGGTTGGATGCTCATCATCCCTGCAATGCTGGTCTTAGCGTTTGTCTATGCTTACCCCATTGCCCGATCGTTCTGGTTGAGTTTATTTACAGAAAACCTGGGAACACAGTTGCAGCCCGTCTTTTCAGGATTAAACAACTACGGGCGGATGATTCAAGACGGTCGGTTTTGGCAAACGATCGCCAACACGATGGTCTTTACCATTTCAACCCTAGTTCTGGAGTTAATTCTGGGAATGGGGATTGCACTGGTGCTGAACCAAGCCTTTAAAGGAAGAGGAGCCGTGCGGACGATCGCCATCATCCCCTGGGCCCTGCCCACTGCCCTGATTGCCACCACCTGGGCCTGGATTTTTAACGATCAGTTTGGCGTAGTCAATGACATTCTGCTACGGCTTGGCATCATTGATACCGGGATTAACTGGTTGGGAAACCCTGCCCCTGCAATGCTTTCAGTCATTATTGCTGATGTTTGGAAAACCACATCATTTGTAGCTATTTTGCTGCTGGCGGGCTTGCAGTCCATCTCCAATGACCTATACGAAGCCCATTCCATCGACGGAGCCTCCCCCTGGCAAAGCTTCCGCCAAATTACCCTGCCGCTGCTGATGCCGCAAATTTTGATTGCTTCGCTGTTCCGGTTTGCCCAAGCCTTTGGCATCTTCGACCTGATTCAGGTCATGACTGGTGGCGGGCCCGGTGGAGCCACAGAAACCGTTTCCATTTACATTTACGCCACGGTTATGCGGTATCTGGACTTTGGTTATGGTGCAGCATTGGTGGTGGTCACGTTTGTGCTGCTGGTTGCTGTCGTTGCCCTGGCTGCCTTCTTCCTATCCAAACTTCGTACTGCTACTACTGGAGATGCGTAACCCATGTCTACTGCCCAACTACCCGCCGAACCCAGGACACAGACAGACAAATCCAGTATTTCCTGGCGCAGAATTCTTTGGATTACGGCGATCGTCCTCACGGTGATTTTCAGCCTCGCTCCCATCCTCTGGCAAGTGCTGACTTCTTTTAAGACCAATGCCGACATTGAAGCAGTGCCGACGGTCTATTTGCCCACGCGGTTTACCCTTCAGCACTACATTGAAATCTTTGCTCGTCGCCCCTTTGCCAACTACATGTTCAACAGTGGGTTTGTGGCGGTTACATCCACGCTGCTCTGCCTGCTATTGGGAACTCCGGCTGCCTATGCTTTGGCGCGGCTCCGACTACCCGGAGAAAGAATCATTCTGGCGATCGTCCTCGTTGTCACCCTGTTTCCCTACATCCTGTTGTTTCTGGGCTTGCTGGAAATTGTTCGCGCCACTGGGCTGGCAAACAATTATCTCGCTCTGATCATTCCCTACACCGCTATGAACATTCCCCTCACAATTTTGGTGATGCGGAGTTTCTTTCAGCAGTTGCCTCGTGACTTGGAAGATTCTGCCAAGGTAGACGGCTACAGCACCTGGAAAATGTTGCTGCATATTCTCCTTCCTATGACCATTCCAGCCCTCGTCACCACCGGAATTCTCACCTTTATTGCCTCCTGGAATGAATTCCTATTTGCCCTCACCTTTATTACCCGCGAATCCATGAAGACGATTCCGGTTGCCGTTGCCCAGTTGAGCGGAACCACCGTCTTTGAGATTCCCTATGGGGCGCAGGCGGCTGCCACTGTGGTAGGGACTTTGCCCCTCGTGGTGTTGGTACTCCTCTTCCAGCGTCGGATCGTTCAAGGACTGACCTCTGGTGCTGTGAAAGGCTAGCGATCGCAGTCATATTTTCAGTGAGGTTATTAAGAATATTTGGCTCGACGGGCAAGAGTCCCATCCCGCAAGAGGTTTAACTCATTTCCACCTCTCAATCTTCAGTCCTACAAGCTTCGCTCACTCCCTACTCCCTACTCAAAACTATGGCTAAACTTGAACTGTCTCATCTCAACAAAACTTACTCTCCTAAAATCATTCCGGTCAAAGATGTCAGCCTGGATGTCGATGATGGCGAATTTTTGACCCTGCTGGGCCCGTCAGGATGCGGTAAGTCTACGATTTTACGGCTCATTGCTGGGTTAGAACAGCCGACTCGTGGTGAAATTCGGATTGATGGAAAAAATGTAACCCAACATTCACCGGGCGATCGAAACATTGCAATGGTGTTTCAAAGTTATGCCCTTTATCCCCATATGACCGTATATGACAACATGGCATCTGGGCTAAAGCTGAAGCGAGTTAGCAGTGAAGAAATCCGGCGGCGGATTGAACAGGTCAGCCTTTTTCTGGGCTTAGGCAATCTGATGCAGCGCAAACCGGGTCAGCTTTCCGGGGGGCAACGGCAGCGGGTTGCTTTGGGACGGGCCCTGGTGCGGCAGCCCGATGTGTTCTTGCTGGATGAGCCGTTGAGTAACCTGGATGCACTGCTCCGAGAGCAAGTCCGAGCAGAACTCAAGCAAATTTTTGAATCCCAAAATACGCCAGTGGTTTACGTCACCCACGACCAAACCGAGGCCATGACCTTATCAACGAAGGTCGCTGTTCTATCAAATGGCGATCTTCAGCAGCTTGATCCGCCTCGTCGGATTTATACTCACCCAGCGAACCGCTTTGTGGCTGGTTTTGTCGGAAGTCCCCAAATGAATTTGCTGGATCTCAAGTGTGAAGGCAAATTTGCAATTTTGGGCAACTATAAAATTCCTCTGCCGGGAAGGATGACCCCTCCTCCAGAAATTACCCTTGGGGTACGTCCTGAACACGTCCGACTGGCGGAACCAAGCGATACTCATACCCTCCAGGGAAAGGTAATCCTGAAGGAAAATTTGGGCATGAGCGACTTGCTAAGCGTGAAGGTGAAGGGAGCAGAAAACCAGACATTGCGGGCCCTTTTACCCAGCGATCGCCCTTGGAGTGCAGAAGAAGTCACGCTGGCACTTCCACCAGATTTGATTCACTGGTTTGATGTGGAAACGGGCGATCGGCTGACCAGTGAAAATCTACAGCCGGTCTACTAAGGACTGTGGACTGCCATTGTTCAGAATCATATCCAACAAATCAAACCGGGTTCTGCGGGTGGGCTGCTTGCCCGCCCACTTGCTGCGACAGGAACGTAGTAGGGCAGGAATGTAGATAGGCCTACCGTTTAGGTTTCTGAATCGAGGGGAGCTTCCACTGGGGATTCATCGGAATCAGACTGTCTTGTTTTTGGCAGTTCCAAACAATAACCCGCCCCATACACCGTTTTGATGTAGCGAGGATGACGTGGATCAGGTTCCAATTTCGTCCTCAAGTGGCGAACATGCACCCGGATGGTTTCAATATCATCATTGGGGTCATATCCCCACACTTCCTTGAGGATCTCGCTGGGCGATACGGTTTGACCATGCCGCTGAAGCAGGCAGTGCAGTAATTCAAACTCCAGGTGGGTGAGTTTGACGGTTTTATCAAACCAAATGGCTTCTAATCTTTCTGGAACCAGGGTGAGTGGTCCAAAGTTGAGAATTTCAGCATGTTTTGCGGCTTGGGGAATCCGATCGGTTCGACGTAGCAGGGCCCGCACCCGCGCCAGCATTTCTTCAATTTCAAAGGGTTTCGTCAGGTAATCATCCGCCCCAGCATTAAACCCTTCCACCTTATCCTGCGTTTGCCCTAAAGCCGTCAACATCAAAACGGGAATGTCAGCCGTGCGATCGTCCCGCCTGAGCCGCTGGCAAACCGTGAAACCATCTACCTTTGGCAGCATCAAGTCGAGCATGATTAAATCAGGCATGAGTTGGAGAGCTAACGCCTGACCTTTAATGCCATCAGCGGCCTGACTGACATCATAGCCAGCCATTTCCAGGTTGACCGCAACCAACTCTGAGATTGCAGGATCGTCATCGATAACAAGTATACGAGGCATCTCTAAATTTATGATTGATAGCGGCGATTGTAGGAACCATAAAGATTCCTGTACAGATTATAAGCAGGATTCTAAATTCTTTCTGAGTATGTCAAACCTATCAATTTATGTACGAGTTTTAATTTTTCCCTTGTTAGAGAGTCTACTACCTATTCTCTGAAGCCAGAGATGAGGGCAAACAAAATTCTCTAACCATGAGCCAGGGCAATATAAGCTCGACTAATATAAAAGTTTTCTTATTAAAACTTTACAACTTCCTCATTTACAAGACAATATAGAAGAAATAGGGATAAATACACATATAAGATTCACTAGGAGGGTCTATGGTTGCACTTGCAGAACGCCCCCAAAGCCGTTTAACGCTCCAAACCGCAGAAATTGCCGAGGACACCACAACTATTCGATCGCTCGACTGGGATCGCGATCGATTTGACATTGAGTTTGAATTGCAAAATGGCACAACCTACAACTCTTTTTTGATTCGGGGTGAAAAGACGGCTCTGGTAGACACCTCCCACGAAAAATTCCGACAAATTTATCTGGATACCATTACCGGCTTAATTGATCCCACCACGATCGACTACCTGATCGTTAGCCACACCGAGCCAGACCATAGCGGCTTGATCCGGGATATGCTGCAACTGGCTCCGCAAATGACGATCGTTGGCTCGAAGGTGGCCCTGCAATTTTTAGATGACTTTGTGCATCAGCCCTTTGAGCGAAAGCTGGTGAAAAGCGGTGAAAAGTTGGATTTGGGCAACGGGCACGAACTGGAGTTTGTTTCTGCCCCGAACCTGCACTGGCCAGACACGATTCTTACCTTTGACCACAAAACGGGCATCCTTTTCACCTGCGATGTGTTTGGGATGCACTATTGCGACGATCGCCCCTACGACGAAGATCTGGAACTACTCAACGCCGACTATAAGCTGTACTACGACTGCCTCATGGGACCCAATGCCCGATCGGTTTTGGCGGCTCTCAAGCGGATGGGCGACTTACCGGAAATTCAGATGATCGCCACGGGACACGGCCCCCTCCTGCTCCATCACATCTCGGAACTGGTCGATCGCTACCGCACCTGGAGTAAGGAGCAAACCAAGGGGCAAACCACCGTTGTGGTGTTCTATGCTTCGGATTATGGCTACGGGGATGAACTGGCTCATGCGATCGGACAGGGAATTACGAAAACTGAAGTGGCAGTTGAGCTAATCGATCTGAAGTATGCTGACCCGCAGGAGGTCACAGAAATGGTCAATTTGGCTTCCGGGATCATTATTGGAATGCCGCCTCAGTCGGGTCAGTTTGCCACCACCAGTCGGGCAGGAATCAGCACCATCCTGGCAGCCGCTAATGCGAAACAAGCCTTTGGCTTATTTGAATCGGGCGGTGACGATGACGAGTCGGTGTATCCTTTGCGAAATCGGTTCCAGGAAATTGGCGTGCGCGAAGCCTTTCCACCCATTTTGATTAAGGAAACCCCTAACGAAGCAACCTACCAATGGTGTGAGGAAGCCGGAACCGACATGGGGCAATGGCTTACCCGCGATCGGGCGGTGAAGCAAATGAAGGCGATGGATAATGACATGGATAAGGCTCTGGGGCGACTCAGCGGCGGGCTATACATCATCACTGCCAGAAAAGGCGACATTTCCAGCGCAATGCTAGCTTCCTGGGTGGCTCAAGCCAGTACCACCCCCCCTGGAATCAGCATTGCCGTTGCCAAAGACCGGGCGATCGAGTCCTTCATGCATGTGGGCGATCGGTTTGTGTTGAACGTGCTGGAGGAAGGCAACTACCAGGCACTGATGAAGCACTTCCTGAAACGGTTTGCCCCAGGAGCCGATCGATTTGCGGGCATCAAGACCTACCCTGCCACAAACGGTTCTCCCATCCTGGCGGAGGCTCTGGCTTACGTGGAATGCGAGGTCGTTAGCCGAATGGAATGCAGCGATCACTGGATTGTTTACAGCAAAGTGGATGCGGGTCGGGTGTCTAAATTAGATGGACTAACAGCCGTGCATCATCGCAAGGTGGGAAATCATTATTAATTTTGAGACACATTGATTGAAAACCATTTGTAGGGGCGATTCGCGTTCACATTGCAACTCCGAAGGAGTTATCGCCCCACATGGGAACTCTCCCCAGGAGGCGATCGAATACCGATGAGTAGCTTACTGCTAAATCTACATCCATTAATTGATTTGACCGATGAGCAGTTTGAACAACTGGCAGCTGCAAACCAGGAGTTACGGCTAGAACGCGCTGCAACAGGAGAATTAATCATCATGCCTCCAACGGGAGGAGAAACGGGAGAACGCAACCTGGATTTAGCAGGGCAACTTTGGCTCTGGAATCGTCAGACAAATTTAGGGGTGGTGTTCGACTCCTCTACAGGCTTTCGACTTCCTAACGGAGCCACTCGATCGCCTGATGTTGCTTGGGTAGAAATCACCCGATGGCAAACCTTAACACCGCAGCAAAGGAAGAAATTTCCGCCGTTATGCCCTGATTTTGTGATTGAACTTTGTTCTGAAACCGACGATTTATTAGACATCCAAAACAAAATGCAAGAGTATCTAGATAACGGGCTACGGCTGGGTTGGCTGATCGATCCGCGTACTCAACTTGTAGAAATCTATCGACCCGTTGGTCTTCGACCTGCCGGAGGCAATCACCCTGTCCAAAAATTACAGTCTCCTTCAACCCTATCTGGCGAAGCGGTGTTATCGAAATTCATTTTGTCGTTAGAAAAGATTTTTACCTCAAACGGTTGAGTTGTCTGGACGGGCAAGATGCCCATCCCACAAGAGTTTTGGTAAATCCCCTCCTCTAAAATGTCCCAAAGCCTAACGTAATGCGGAGAAACGGATGAGCGTAGTAGAAACAAAACCCCGCGATGTGCAAGTTGCCGAAATTGGAGCCAACACGCTGGTGCTTCGATCGCGCACCTGGGATCGGTTGAAGTTTGAGGTGGAGTACGCCAAGCAAAAGGGAACAACAGCAAACTCTTACTTAATTCAGGCAGATAAAACAGCCCTGATCGACCCGCCCGGCGAATCGTTTACAGAGGCATTTATTGAAGAGTTAGCCCATCACGTTTATCTGCAAAAGATTGATTATGTGATTTTGGGTCATGCCAATCCCAATCGCTTTGTGACGCTGAAAGAGTTGCTGGGCGTGGAAGTGGCATCGCAAATTACCTTTGTCTGTGCCAGAGCCGCCGAAGTTGCATTGCGATCGGCTTTCCCAAATCATAATCTCCGCATCATTCTGGCAAACAGTGAAGAGACGATCGACCTGGGGCAGGGGCACGTTCTACAGTTCATTCCCACCCCCACCC